>JAQTNJ010000006.1:310-42835 GCA_028713955.1 Syntrophorhabdaceae bacterium | reverse complement strand
TGCTCTGATATCTGATTTCCTGAGTTCTGCTGTCATTGAATCTTTATCTTTCATTTGCTTTCTCCTTCCCGCCCTTAGAGTCTAAACTATTGGGTAGAAAGTGTCTCACTTATATTGGCACAGAGGGTGATTTCCACTGTGAGCGGCGGCTATTCTTTGCTCAGGTAGTAAATTGTCATCCCACGGCATTGCTATTCCTACTCAAGTTGGAATTAGTCTTCTGTAATCGTTACTTTCTTGTTTACCTTCCTCTAACGTTATTACTCTCTTTTTCTAACAGCTTTCAAGCTGTTTTCGGTCGATAATCTCTCCTATCAATACACTGGTCGTATGCGGTTCGATTTATCTTTACCCAGTCTGTTTTATCAATCCCCCGTTTATTCTTAGATGCAGGGCTGTATGGAAAGGCGCATATGACCTTAATCCATCTGTCAGTTTCGGCTGCTATCCGTTTAACTTCATCCACGGCTTCCGTTAAGTCCTGATCCTGACTAAATATTACGCATATGTCATAGAGATTTTTCCGAGCCAGTCTCACAACGTCAAGTGCCAGTCTAACGTCTACGCCCTTTTCCTGGCCAACAAGAAATGTATAGGGAGACCTGTCCGATAGGCGCACCGTCTGGTTTCGGTATCTTAATGGCCTGGAATATACCTTTACCCCTGTACGTCCCATTTGCGCGAGCTTAGCAGCCCAGAAATGATTCCAAAATGCGTCATCTTGGGGATCCGGGACGCCGGTGTAAAAGTAGACATCATGTAAGGTGCAGTTTAATTGATTACAAACGGCTTTTGACAAGAGAAGCGGGTCATAATTTGGAAAAGAATAACCAAATGCCTCTTTGACAGCATAAAAAAGATTTTGGCCATCAATAAACGAAATAGTTCGAAGAACACTTGGTTGTAACGGCATCATCCCCCCTAAAATAAATAACCCCGCTCGAGTCCTTTCGGCGTGTCGAACGGGGAGCAGATACTTAATTCAAACTTAGTGATATTATAGTCCCTCATATTTGCCGAGTCAATAGAAATTTTTCTCACGAATTTCCCCCATAAGGATTTGCGGGTTCATGAACTTTCATAGGCTGGGTTAAAGCATTTACCGAAAGCGTGTAATGGGCTACTTTAACGACCTCGTGCCATTCAAGTCGTGCCGGGTCTTTTATTGGCTCCTGGAGCTTTGGTTCATTCTTGCAGTCAGTGACAACATAGAGCCAATAGCAGTCCCTGCGGTCTTCGGCAACGCGGCGCTCATTTGGTGTAAGCAAAACGCTTCCCGTCGAACCCCCGATTCCTTTGACCTCAATCAGGCGGAGCTCACCGGAATTGATGTCGAGGCTTGTTATATCATAGCCGAGGTTCTTCTCGTGGACATCAAAGACCTGGCGGCCAAGGTTACCCTCATGTTCCATCACTACACGCATTGCCGTCGCCTCTGTCTCAGGGTCGGGTCTCAGGCTGCGTACATCAGGAGCTTCCTTCTGCGGATGAGAAAGAATGACGATGCTCGTGATCCTCTCTAATGCCTGAAGCGTGAGGGATCGCTGGCGCTGTAATTCATCCCGACGTTTTTCTCTCCTTGCCAGGAGCCTGGCGTGCCGCTCCTCCGCCATTGCAAAACGGCCTTCAGCTCCCTGGGCTTTCCGTTCGATCTCCATGGCTGCATTGCCGATCTCTTCATCCGCCTTTTGGATGAGCTCTGTGAGAGAAATCTCTATATGCTCTGCTATTCTGTCGATCTCGGCAACCCGCTCGTTGCGCACCTCTTCAAGGAAGGGCGTGAACGCGTTCTCATTCACCCAGTCATAGACCTCCGGGAACGCTGCAACGGGGGGTACGGTCTCTGTGACCTTTGCAGGGATCAGATTCCCAAGCATATCAGGCCCCCTCAAGATGGGTTCCCTGTTCTCTCCGATCTCAACGGCGAATAATCGTTCGTGGATCGCCTGACCAAGACCATCGACCACTCGGGCACGGTAAAAATCGATCCTTGCGGGTTCGTCATGCTGGAGAGAATAGAAGCACGCACCTGCGTTGATCGATTCCATTGCTGTCTCGCCGGCATGATGCCGCAGCGCCTCGAACAGGGGATGTCCGGGGGTGATCCATTCGAGGTTGTGTTCTTCTGCAATAGTCCGGTCCGTTGAGCATTTAGGATATTTGTTTGCAAGTGATGGGAGCTTCCAGTCTTCCCTGCCCTCATACTGTTTAAGGGTATGGGGTGTCCTGCCGGGCTCAAAGGTATGGGGCAGACGCGGGACCTCTTTAATACTCAGGTGAGCGTGTTTTGCGGCCTCTTTCATGAAACGAGCGATGGTCTCCGGCACAACGCGCCTCTCCTGGGCCTTCGCGCGCCTTTCGATGAGCATCGCGAGGTTCAGCTTCTTTGTGGCAAGCCCCTCAAGGGCGTTCCTGCATATCTCACGGAACTGCTGTTCGTTCACATTCTTCAATAGCCGTTCCTCGAGGTCGGCATCGCCAAGCTGTCCCGCATAGTATTCACGGAGAACCCCTTCGATCCGGGCGGAGGGAAGTATCTCGCCCACAACATTAAAGACTGCATCATCGTCAAGGGCGTCGCGAATCTCCTGTAGCTTTTCGAGAAGGCGCTGAAGGACCCTCCCCTCGATGGTATTCGTCGCCACAAAATTGAAGATGAGGCAGTTCTTCCGTTGCCCGTACCTGTGTATACGGCCCATCCGCTGCTCAAGGCGGTTCGGGTTCCAGGGTATGTCGTAATTAAAAAGGATGTTGCAGCACTGAAGGTTTATGCCTTCGCCTGCCGCCTCTGTAGCAACAAGCACCTGTATGTCGCCATCTTTGAACTGCTGCTCCACGAAGAGGCGCGTGCCGGGGTCGTTGCGCGATCCAGATTTCATCCCGCCGTGGATGAACCCTACACGGAATCCAAGAGAGGTAATACAGTTTACGAGATATTCAAGCGTATCCTTGAATTCCGTGAAGATCAGGAGCCTCTTCTCTTTGTCGTCATAAAACCCTTCGCTCTGAAGAAGGTCCTTTAGTCTGGACAGCTTTGACTCTGTACCTGATTCCTCTACCTCTTTTGCCTGTCGCGCAAGGGCTTTCAGCTCGTCGATCTCTTCCCTGACCTGTTCCTCGTTGCCAGCGAGCGTTATCGCCTCAAGGATCTGCTCGAGACGGTCCCGTTCCGCCTCCTCCATTTCCTCAAGTTCTTCTTCGGTGGGAAGATCCGGAGGTGCTTGTTTGATCAACTCCTGCGCCCTTTTCAGACCTTCTTCGAGGCGACGTATGCGGTTCTCAAGGGAGTGCCTCATTGCATAGGTGCTTGAGGCAAGCCGTCTCTGGTAGAGGGACATGAGAAAACCGATCGCACGGGCCCTGGGGTCTTCTCCTCTTGCGGCGGCCTTTGCGCTCTGTTGCTTTACGAAACGGGTGATGTCGCGGTAAAGATCGAACTCCAATCCGTCTATCGCAAAATCCACCGTGTGAGGGATACGCTTCGTAAATATCTTCTCTGCGATCCATGAGCCGTCCGGTTGAGGCTCCGGAAAATATACCATTGCCTCTTTTGTACGCCGGAGATAAAACGGGGCACGGCGGCGCTCCATTGCTTCGCGGATCGATCTCACGTCGGCATAGGCATCTTCGTCAAGGAGCTGAAGGAAAAGGCTGAAGTTAATGGGGTCGCCTTTGTGCGGCGTGGCGGTAAGCAAGAGGATGTGGTCAGAGGTATCACGGAGCAGTTCCCCTAAGCGGTATCGCGCGGTTTTATGGGTCTCATCTGATGCCGACATGCGGTGCGCCTCATCGACGATCGCAAGGTCCCAGGGCACCTGACGGAGGCCGGGCAGTATCTCTGTCCTCTTCGCGAGATCAAGGGAGGTTATAACGCGTTTCTGTTCCATCCACTGGTTCATGCCGAACTGGTCCCGGATGTCCTGTCCCCTCATGACGACAAATTGTTCATCAAACTTCTCTTTCAGCTCTCTTTGCCATTGGAAGGCAAGATTCGCAGGACAGACGATGATGATCCTCTCGGCAAGGCCCCTCAGCTTCAGCTCACGGATAAGAAGCCCGGCCATGATGGTCTTGCCTGCTCCTGCATCATCGGCGAGGAGGAAACGGACGCGGGCAAGTTTGAGAAGGAAATCGTAGACTGCTTCGAGCTGGTGCGGAAGGGGGTCAACCCTGGAGATCGAAAGCCCGAAGTATGGATCAAACTCATAGGCGATGCCAAGGGAATATGCCTGGAGGCCAAGACGAAGCAACTCCCCATCACCATCGTACGTAAAACCCTGCTGGATAATCGTGATCGATGCAAGCTCGTTCTCCGTAAGGGTAACCCTCCTGAAACGTTCCGAGTCTTTCCCGACAAGCCCGAGCGTCCATCTGCCGGAACCGTCACAAGAGACCGTCTCGATCCGCATTTGTTCATTGAAAAACGGACCTACAATTATTTGTCCCACTGAAAGGGCTCTATCGTCCTTCATGATCTCTTTTCTCGCTTGCAAGTGAGTTGCTTAATAATCATCCATCGTTCCAGTTTTTCTTCATACGTTAATCGAGTGTTGGCTGAACTTGTGGATGGCAAACGATGATATTGAAGGTTTTCACATCTTTCGCAATGCTTATCGAATAACGTTTGAGATTTTTTTCCGTTAAAAATAATTGATTTTATGTTTGGGCCTTTTTTGTACAATACTTTGCAGTTGTTTGGGATCGCATTTTTAATTTTAGAATCAGTACTGCCCTCTCTGTCACAAGATTTCAGTATGTCCCAAAGTGCTATACAATGTTTTTTAATAAATTTAATTCTGTTTTCGTAGCGGTCTTCTATTTTCTTTCCGAATACATCGTAAAGAATCTTCCAAAATTGATTCCTGGGATTTGCGTAATACTGTCCTTTTTGTAACGCAATTTCACTAGGCATGGTGCCAAGTATCAATATTTTAGCATTCCCAGCGATGATAGGCTTTAAAGATTTTATTTTACTTGGTATGCGAATTGTTCTCCGTTGCAAGTAGTCATTCCTTTACCAAAGCGGCTCATGTCTTATAGCAACTGCAAAAATAATGAGAAACTCAAAAAATGCAATAAATCCATTAAACCCTACTAAAAATCAGCGAAGAGTTAATCGGTTCATCTGGTTTTTCCGGTCTGTCTGGTCACAACAAAAGAGACAAGAGAAACTCAATGAACCAGAGGAACCGTTTTAACCCCTTAAAACCATTCTATATCTATGAAATGAAAAATACAAATAATTTTTTCAGCTTACAGCGGTCAGCAATGATCAAAAGCTATTATACCAAGCAGGACTGACAACAGGGTGTCAGACATGGCAACGGCCGTTCAACGTTCTATGTTCAACGTTCAAAGTTGGCACCGGAGAAACTAAAGGCGGGAGGACCGAGGAGCGGGGTACGAGGCAAAAGGGGCAAGGAGATAAAAATAGTAGGAACTTTTATCCGGCTTTTATAAAGTCGCGTGGTCTCAATATTCTCAATGCAAAGGGCAGGTCCCTTATGTCGAGGAGATCTTTGTCGCCGGTTATGAGAATATCCGCCTTTGCCGCATAGCAGCAATCGAGAACCATATTATCTGCCGGGTCTCTACAAATGACGAACTTCTTCTGCGGGGCAATGAGCTTCGCTTTTGTTACAAGGGCCGCGATCCCTGCAATCAACGCCTTGAACCCAAGTTGATCGATTTTTCCTTTACGAAATAATTCGAGGGGTGTATCGCGATACTCCCGAAGAAGTGCGGGCGATAAATATATATCTGCTTCTGAAAATGCCTTTTTTATTGCCTGTTCCGGGACCCCCCCTGAAAATAAATGCAGAGATTAAGATGCTGGTATCGATGACTACCCTATTTCTTCTTTGCGTATGCCTTTCTCCTCACTATTTTTACCGCATTATCAATATCCCTGATTGTTAACCTTGATCTTTTGAATGCCTCTCCTGCAACCTTGAAAGCTGCGTCAAGTCTATCCTCGGGAGAAAGGATTGACAGGATATAATCTTCAGGGTCAATCTTTTTGGCGACACCTTTGATTTTTTATCACCCCTTAAGGTCTATCTGTAGTTATTCTACATCAAAATATCTTTTTTGCTATATTGGATTTTAACTCCACGACAAGAAAAATACAATCTTTTTAGGAAACGGCAAGCAGGGAAGACTGACAACAGGGTGGCAGAGGAACGAGGGATAAACCGGCTCATGGCAGAACACTCGTAAGGCGTGAGGCGTTAGAGGAAAAAAGCTAAGCTTTCCAAGGGCACGCGTCCACGTCATGGACACGTTCTCAATACGTGTCCAGCAAACTGTATTTTATCGACATGTTATTTTCTCGTGTCGATGATATCGACATGTTATCGCGACGGCAAACTATACAGCGCCGTATTTAAGTAGAGGATTTCTTTGCCTAACACCTCACCGCCGCCCTCCGGAAGTAATACCAATAAGTAATATACGTAGAGACATAAATCCCGTCCGGAGGTGCCTGCCGTGAAGAACGTCATATCAAGAACAGCCATTGTTTTGCCCCTTGTCCTCTTCTGCCTTGCTCCCTGCCTCAGCAATGCCGGCTTCGTCGATGACTGGATCACCCAGAAGACGGAGACCGACGCGGGCTACTTCGAGGGCCAGAAGAGAGGGTACTACACGGGAGGGTCTTTTTCAGCGCGCTGGCCCGTGCAGAACGACTACCCTGTCACCTTCGAGCCTCCCAGGCTGAAGTTCGGCTGCGGAGGCATAGACGCCTTCATGGGGGGCTTCAGCTTCCTCAACTTCGAGTACCTCGTCCAGAAGCTCCAGAGGATAATGACCGCGGCCCCCGCCGCCGCCTTCGACATGGCGCTGAACACGCTGTGCCCCCAGTGCTCGAACACCATAAAGAGCCTTGAAGAGATCGCCAACGCCTTGAACTCGATCCAGCTTAACGACTGCCAGGCCGGGAAAACAATCGCCGCCAAGATCTTAAGCGGCGTCTCCACCGACCCGAGCATAAAGGCCGAGGCCGACAAAGGATACAACATCCTCAAGGGCCTCCATGACCTGCCCCACAAGGTAAGCGAGATATGGACGTCCACGAACAACCAGCCGATAACGCCGACGGCAAGCATGATAGCGGAATGCCCATCCGAGCTTCTCAGGCTCGCGGACCCGGCAAAAAGCATACTCCAGATAGCCGCGGAGGGCAGCAACCTCACCGGCGACACGATAGCGATGCTCAGGGGCATGTTCGGGGACGCGATCTACACCGTCACGA
This sequence comes from Syntrophorhabdaceae bacterium, assembly GCA_028713955.1. Lineage (NCBI taxonomy): Bacteria > Pseudomonadati > Thermodesulfobacteriota > Syntrophorhabdia > Syntrophorhabdales > Syntrophorhabdaceae > Syntrophorhabdaceae bacterium. Next base: position 35,583 of record JAQTNJ010000006.1, on the reverse strand, counting down.
ACGGGGACGGCAACTGGAAGTCCATTCCCCCCTGCGAGCAGAACGACCTCTCCTCACTGAACCAGCTTTACACGGGCAACGTCTACAAAAGGACGGACCCCCACGGGGAGTGCAGTCTGATAACCGATGAGAAAAGGAATATCTTCCAGTGGGCGGGCGCCATGGTGGAGGGCATAGCGAACAAGATAGAGGCGAAGGGCGCCCTGACCGCCGGCGAAGAAGAATTCATACGCCACCTCCCTGCCCCCGTCTACAGCACGCTGAAAACCGCCATCGTGACAAACCAGCTTGGCTCGGCATACACGGAACTGAAGGATATCTCCGCACGCGGGTACGCGTACCAGATATTCTCCGACATAACAGGCAGGGTCGCGGGCCTTTTCCGCAGGGTAAAGGTGATAGTGGACAGGCAGGGCGGCAAGGAACTGTCGGGATGCAAACCCGACCTGCTTACCGTCGCAGCCGATGCGTTTTCCCAAAGGGGGATGGAGTACATGTTCAGGTACGCTGCGCTGCTCAAGAGCGACTACAGCAGGGCGCTCAGCGAGAATGTGACGATCAAGGAGATGGGGAGGTTCCATGAAAACTTCGAGAAGATCGCCTACAGGAAGCTCTCGGGTGCGTTTTCTCCGGGAATCGCAAGGAAGGCGCTGGGGAAATAGGGAGATCATCGCGGTCAGAGGGAAGATATGAATGACAGAAGCATAAAGCGAAAAAGCTTAAAGCAGGAAAGCATAGAGCATAAAAGCATAAGGCGGAGAAGCGTTATCAACAGGAAGGGCATCCTGAAGGCCATCCTGATCGCAGCCGTCCTGGCGGTATCCCTCTTCTCGCTGCCCCTGCCGGCAGACGCCTCCGAACAGGAATACTACGTGTACAACGGGTTCGATGCGGTCCTCGGCGCGTTCCAGAAGGTGGCGCTCATATTCGGGGACAACGGGTACAAGACCCTGTTCTTCTCGGTGGTGGTGCTGGGCATCCTCTTCGGCGGCATAGCCGCCATGGCGAGGGCCGCAGGCGGCACGAGGTATTCCCCCTTCGCCTGGGCCTTGCCCGTAGGCATAGGGGTTGTCATATTCCTCGCCCTTATAGTGCCGAAAGGGACGATACACCTCTATGACCCCGTGAAGAACCGGTACCAGGCGGTAGGCGGCGTCCCGGAAGGGATCGTGGTCCTCTCGGGGATCCTCAACAAGGTGGAGAGGGGGCTTGTGGACATCGTCTCCACGGCGGGGGACCCCATGAGCTACCAGGACCATGCGGGGGGCATAGGGTTCGACATGTTCTACAACCTGGGGACGCGCGGCGTTGCGCTCGCCAACAGGAACCTCACGAACAACCTCAAAAACTACATACACGACTGCGTGTTTTTTGAACGCCAGAGGCCAGGGACGGCCCTCACCGTCAACGACATCATGAACAATACGGACTACCTGCCGCTGTTTGAACAGGCCCAGAACCCGTCCATATTCACGGTCTACCACTCCGATGCCGCGCCGGAAGGCCAGACCGTCTCCTGCACGGCGGCATGGACGGCCATATCAGCGGAACTGAACCAGCAGGCGACCTTTGAGAACGCCACCAAAGCGGCGTGTGCGAACATCGGGTTCGACCCCACGATCCCCTCGGAATACACCCGCTGCCAAGAGATAATGACAAACACCGCAAGCTACCTCTGGGGGGCGGCCTACGACGTAACCAGCATCGAGAGGCAGGTCGCGATCACCGAGGCCATCAACGACGTCGTGATATCCGCAAGCCCCGACACCGTGGCGGGCCTCATTGCGTCGAGGGACACGGGCACGTCGTGGCTTGCGGGCGGCATGATGGCCAACGAATACGTTCCCATCCTGAGGGCTGTGCTCACCGCGGTGATGCTCGGGCTCATACCCTTTTACGTCCTTCTGGTCCCCACCCCTATCGGGAACAAGGTATTGACCCTCGTCGCGGGGAGCTTCGTCTGGCTCACCTCGTGGGGAGTCACCGACGCGGTGGTGCACCAGTTCGCCGTGGACTATGCGAAAAAGGCTTACTACGAGGTCGCGAACAACAACCTCGGCATGATGGCGGTGAACGGCTTCGCAACCGCCTCGATGAAGACGCTCGCGGTCTTCGCCGGCATGAGGTGGTCGGGGCTTATGCTTGCGACTATCCTGACGGGCATGATTATACGGTTCGGCGGCCACGCCCTGGCTATGATGGCGGGGCATGTCACGGGCGGGGTATCGGCTGCCGCGTCCGGTGCGGGGGCCGTCGCCGTGAAACCTGAGGCAGGGGCGCAGACGCTGAACGCCCTGGAGACGTCCCAGGCGTCGTTTGCCAATGCAGGCAGCTTCGGCTACCGGCTGAGGTCGGGAATAGCCGCATCGGCCCGCAAGGGATACACGCAAAGGGATGCAGGACTGGTGGGGGAGCACGGTTTCGGGGGATTCCAGAAGATGACCGCCGAAACGGGCCGGTTCGGGATGGAAAGGAACTATTCCTCGATACAAGCGCTGGGCGGAGTGGAGAACGCCTCCCATGTGGGAAGAATGGAAGGCGTGCAGACCCTGGGGAATATCGAACGCACCGTGGGCGCAGCAGGCCAGGCCGGAGGAATTGATAAATTCATTACCATGATGGGGTCGAGGGGCGCCTCCGATGCGGCCGAATTCCTGAAAACCGCGAAGGCGGTGGGAAAAGAGCACGGATACGACACAGACACGCCTGAGGGTCTGACTAAGGCCGCGGTGAAGACCGCCGAGACGAGGGCGGACCTGTCTGCGGGCAGTCTTGTCACCGAGATGCGCAACATGGGGCTTTCAGGACAGGCGAACATGCTGGAGTATTCCGTTGCGAAGAAAATGGGGGAGATGAACGAGATCGGCCCTCTTGCCGATTCGGGTGGCGTAAGGAAGATGCTCGGCAGGTCCGGCATAAAGGGCTCGGGGATCGACGACGGATGGCTGGTATCGCTGAGACGCGATGGCGCCGGGAACATCGTTCAGTACACAGCGAGGTCGCAGGACGGGAAGACGCTTGAGAAATTCGATGGCGGAGTGATCACCTCTAAAACCGCCGTTGATTCAAAAGCAGGCACGTTTGATCTGGAACAGACGGCAAGCAAGGAGGGCAACATCATTGACACCCGTATGCGCGGACTCGTGAAGGAAGGGACGGTCCTCGGCGCGTCTTCAGGTGGGAAGCTGGTCGCCGGCAAGGGTACACAGGTGGAAACCCACGGCGGGCAGATAACGTTCACCGGCGACATGCGGCAGGGCAACAGGACCTTCTATGGAAGGGTGCAGGGAAACCTTCCTGAACAGATAGACCGCGACAACTCCGCCAGGATCATGGATACGATGGCGGAGAAAGGCTCGGGGATCATCTTTACGAACATCGAGAGGGGAACAAGCAGGCAGGATGGAACATTTGTAAAAGAAGGGGTACAGAAGACAACCTATAACGAACATACGGAGACAGGCATATTCAAGGATACAGACCCCAAGACAGGAAAGGAGACACTGTTCTATGGGGTGCGCCACATCAATCCGTCCACAGGCAAGGTGATAGCATCCCAGGCGTCGAACATCCACGACAAGCGCGTGTATACCTCCTACACGGATGAAAACGGCAACAGGCAGTACGGTGTCATGCACTCGGAAGGAAGCGGAGATCATCGCGGCCACGTGTACAGCTTCAAGGCGCTGAGCACCCAGGATATACAGAAAGGCAACTACGCTTCGAGAATGACCCTCTCCCCGCACGGGGAGGTGCTCCATACGGAAGGGAAGTCCGGGCAGGACTTTGCGCATTTCCACAGGACAAAATTCCTTCATGACTCCGAGGCGAGGATGACCTACTCGCAGGGGCTGGCTCTGATAGAAGACGAAAAAGACTTGAGTAACATTGCTGACTGGAAAAGGGCGACGCTATATGGCGCGGAAGGAGCAGATAAACTCATAGGAACAGCAGGGAAGGCAATAGGGGCGACAAGGGCCTTGAAAAACCAGTATCCCGCCCTGCAAAAACTTGACCGCACGCTGTATCAGCGCTCCGATATCCCGTCCGGTGCCGGACCGGCGCCTCTCTTCAAGGGCAAGGGCGGCGGCGGTACACCGCCAGGTGGCGATGCCCCTTCGCCTCCGGCTGCTCCCAGCGGGGTAATCACTTCTCAGGGGACAAGAGGATCTGCGTCGAACATGCCGGCGGGACAGCCGGATTATGTGACCAGGCGATCCGGCTGGCTGAATAACGATAAACCAATGGGCAACCAGCCAATGGGCAACAAACCTTCAGGGAACCAGCCATTAGGCGATAAACCCTCTGGCCCTATGCCTTCCGGCACACAGCCTTCCGTCACACAGCCGTTAGGCAATTCTCCGTTAGGAAGCGGTATTCCCGCAGGAAGCGGCGTAAGAGGCGGATCTCCGTCAGGAGGTAGTATTCCCGCAGGCAGCGGCCCAAACGTAAACAAACCACTTGCACCCGCAGACGGCAAGCCCGGCGCTGTCCGCTCGGGGATACTGCCTGAGACGGGACACAAGCCCGCAACGGGCGTACCTGGTACTGACCGGAACATGAATCTCCTTATGACATCGTCCCTGGCAGCGGGCCAAATGCACGTTCCTTTTACAGGAACAGGAAGCAAAGCAGGTAGCGAAGCAGGAAGCGAAGCAGGAAGCAAAGCAGGTAGCGAAGCAGGTAACAAAGCAGGTAACGAAGCAGGTAACGAAGCAGGTAACGGCAATGCCGATACAGCATCCGGTGCGACTCCTGCGGACAAATCCGTTCTTACGGACAAATCCGTCCCTGCGGACAAACCTGCGGGTAGATCTGTGGACAAGACAGATAAGGTAAACAATCATGCAGATAAAGTAAAAGACCTGTCGCCTGACAGTTATGCGGATAAGCCCGTGAGACCGGTTGTCCGTGAAGCATCCCTCATGCAGGAGGGGCCTGCGCAGGCACAAGCAGAAGAGCCTGTAATAACACCTGCATGGGGAGACAGCAAGGCCAGTACGACGCAAGAGCCTTTTATGCAGGTCGAAGCAAACACCATAACAGCAGCCAAGCCGCAGGATGAACAGGAGCAGCCTGAGCCAACTGATACTACCCATGCAAAACCATTGAACGGAAAACCAGGTATGCAGGAAAGCCATGTTGCGGGTGTATCAGTCGGCAGTGACTATGTTGCAGGCAATGTTCCTCTTGTCGGGGAACCCTTGCGGGAAGAACCCTTATGGGAAAGACCCGTAGAGGAAAGACCTGAAATAGAAATGCCTAGCGACAGGGGCAATGTTCCAAACGATGAACCTGATATCCAGCAGGAAGAACCTGTGGCGGAAGCACCAAACGACAAGACCGGTATTCCTCATAGAGAACCATCGGCAGAGAAACCGATTATCAGGCAGAAGGAACAGAAAGACTCCGACCTGGAAGGATCAGTTAAAAGCTCACCCTTGCAGGAGGTTATACATACGGCACAGGAAAACCCCGTAGCAGCGATACCAAACAACAGGAACAATCTCCCTGATGAAAGACCTAACACCCCGGCAAAGGAAAGAATCACACAACAGGAACCGGTGAAAGAACCAGTGAAGGAAGCTCCACAAAGAAAATCGGCGGTAGCAGCCCAACCGCAAAGCGAACAGAAGCAGCCAACGCAGGCCGTTCATACCACAGGCACGCAAAAAGATATGCCAGCGCAGCAAAAAGACTCATCAGCTTTTCAGAGAGATCCCCAAAGGGCGGGTACGGGTTCCCTTAAAACAGGTCCGGCGGCATCAAGGGGAACAGCCCCTCCGCACATCACATATGTTCCACAGGAAACACGTGGAAGCAGTTCCTCAACGGGCGGCTCCCCCTACCCTGAATACAGCGAGGACTCGCTCTATGTCCGTGGGACATCGCATCAGGACAAAAAAGGTGAACCACGGGATGGGCAGGATCAGCCGGCGCCGGCAGAATACGGAACAGGCGGGGTAAAGACCGTAAAGCCTGGTCCGACAGGATAACTGAATGCAAACGACTGATACGAAAAAACGCTCAAAGGAGGCGAACATGACATACGCGTTGAAAGCCCTTTTTGTCAAGGGCGGGTTGATCTGTATGGTGGACAAAAACTACGCCGACTGGCTTGAAAACATCACACCGGATGACACGCTCGTTAACCTGGCGGACGACGGGCTCGCCGTGATAATAGAAAACCGGGAAAAGCCTGAGAACAACATAATCATCCCGCTGCCTGATGAATTGCTCGACTATTTGATAGACAACAGAGAATTGACAGTATACACGTTCAGCGAAAATTATATTGAAAAACCAGCCAGCAGGACGTTTGAAATCTCCAGGGATCTCCTGTTGGAAGGAAGAGCCATATACAGATACAATAAAATTCAGCAGCGCCAGGAGGGCAGCCGGCAGCAGCCGCTGGAAACCTCGCGCCCGGAGGAGAAACTCTCCTGACAAGTTTCTGAAGTTAACTCTTTTTGCCGTGCCAGACGTTGATGTCGAACTCATTAAACACCGGGTTGAACATCATGTTGTTCAGCATCTTATCGTCTGTCTTGACGTCTTCAGTAGCCTCATTGGGCAGAACATCGCACACCCAGTTCATCACAAGCCCTACGACGAAGACCGTGGGGAGGGCCAACGCAGAACCAATCCCCACATAAGGCTCAGTTTCTTTGGTCAAGAAACCGTTGATAGTCCAGATGTGGCTTACAGCATTCGCCACGAGAAATCCCAATGCTATGAACGGGATCGCAATTATGCTCCAGTACAGAGCAGGCTGGCGATACCAGGGCCTCGGGATGCGGTTCATTATCCCGCACGCCCTCGCCACTATCTTCATATTCCTGTCCGCAGTGACCAGGGTGGTGTCGATACCCTGTCTTTTCATCCACGTGGCAGTGCCTATGACCATGTTGTCCCCTGCGCTGTTAAGCACCTGAAGACGGTCCATCTGCCTATCGGTTGCGATTGCAACGTTCTTTCCGTATTTTTCAAGGTAGCGCGACACCAACCGCGCTCTCGCCGCGACATCCTGTCTCTCGTTGTTCTTCAAACCGTCAAGCTCGGTCATTACGATGCGGGGAAGAATGATTCTGTGTCTTTTTACAACTCTGAGCACCTGGGGGTATTCCATGAGCGCCGACGTGTCGAATACATACGCCTTCTTGCTGCCAAATACCTTGCTGCCAAACGCCATTCCTGCCTCCTTTTTATTTATGGTCTTGCGGCCTTCAAAGCTGCTTGCCGCATTCCGGCCGTTTGTTTGATTGTTCTGTTTCCCTGCTTGACTGTTTTGAGCTTTATGGTCTGCCATCCCTATAATTTATATTACCATATTTTGTAACTTTTTTCAACCGGCCACAGGACATGTTATCCGGGTGATTTACTACTAAATAGTTTATCCCTTGTGACCAATTTGTTTACTCTTGAGTTGGGTCTGAAGATTTTCTCTGAAGATCTTTAAAGATTCTTTTTGAAGGGGAAAAATTAATACCCTTAAAGAACCGAATCAAAAAAGGAGGTCTGCGATGCGTACACAACTCAAGGAAGGAGAAAAGCTCATCATAGAGGTCAGAAAACACTGGATTGTCCTCTCGAAACCCTTTATCGCAACGGCCTGTATGATCTTTGTCTTGCAGAACCTGAGCAAATACAATCTGCTCGGACTGAAAGAGACCCTGCACAAGGTGGGTCTCTGCGGCATAATAATCTGCGCCCTGTATCTCATCTACGTCTGGCTGGACAGGAAATACGACATCTGGGCGGTAACCAACCAGAGGGTCATAGACGAATCGGGGGTCGTAACCCACAAGGCAAAGGAAAGCCCCCTTGAGAAGATCAACAACATCGACGTCGTGCAGACCTTGTCAGGCAGGCTCATGGGATATGGGAGGGTCCAGATACAGACCGCCGCACTTGAAGGGGAGTCCTGGATAGACTTCGTGGAAAAACCGGAAGCCTTGCGTGATGCCATCATCAGGGAGAGGGAAAACCTGAAGGTGCAGCCGGCGCAGGCGGAGGGTCACAGGACCGGGGCCGACACCGCCGGAGAGGTCAGGGAAACCAGGGAGTGTCCGTTCTGCGCGGAGATCATCCTGAAGAAGGCAAGGATATGCCGGTTCTGCGGGAGGGAAATCCCTGAAGGGAAGACTCCCGTCATCATTGAGACACTGCAAGAAAAAACACTGCAAGAAGAAAAACCGCAAGAAGAAACACCGTTCAGTGAAGCCCATGATGAAGCGCCCTTAGGGGAGCCACCCGCAGCGGACGCTCCGGCATACCGTAACCCTCATTCGTGGAAACAAAAAGCAGCCAGGGGGTAACCCATGTACGAAGCAGGCGCCAAGCGCGGGATTGTCCTTATAAGTAATCAGCGGTAGAAAAAATCGAAGGAGGTAATTATGAAAGCAGGAATGGCTGCGGATACATCACACACACTGTTTGTCTATGGCACGTTGAGGAAGGGTCAGGCAAACCATGGCCTTCTGAAAGATGCCCGTTTCCTCGGCAATGCGAAGACTCGGGAAAAGTACGGTCTGTATGTGCTGCCGCACGGCGTACCATACGCGACGTACAACGGAACACAGCTTGTTGCAGTGTCAGGAGAGGTATATAGCGTCGATAAAGTTACTCTGGAGGCGGTGGATCACTTTGAAGGTCATCCGTATGTCTATATGCGCCGGGAAGTCCCTGTCGTCCTCGAATACGGAAGCACGGAATACGGAATCTCGGAATGCGGAAGCGCGGAATGCGGAATCGCGAAGAACGCATGGATGTACTTTCTCCCCCTTGCCGTTCACGGGATTGCAAGACCCGTCCCTTCAGGGGACTTCTGCCGGCCGTGAACATCACAAAAAAACTGAGTCTCATTAGATGGGGGGCATAAAGCCCCCCTTTCCTTGCTCTTTGGCTTCCTTGCTCTTTGGCTTCCTTAATTCAAACCATATATGAGGAATCCCCTGGCGTTTGCGGTCTGAGGTTCAACGACTACGTTCGCCCCTGCTGCTTTGCCTATATAGGACGCGCCTCCGCCTCCGAGGATAATCCTCTCCACCCTGTACCCATTCCTTTCCACGGTGGACATATACTTATCTAGGACAGTCATGATCCTACCCGTGAAGAAGTCGTCAAGTATGCTTTGTGTGTCAATGACCCGTTTCTCCCCCATGTGCGTTATGCTGCCGTCCTTCAGGAGATGTTCCACCAGACCGTCCCTGTCGGGGGAAAGGAAGATGAAGTATTTCCTGGTGTAGGCATCCCTTACCATATCGTAGAGTTCACTGACACCATGCGGATAGGACTTTGACATGTCGCCTCTGTACTTGCCCTCAGCGAAGAGCACGACGTCCATTGTGTGGTAGCCGATGTCCACAACAACTGTTGTTGTTTCGATTTCCTCCGGTGATCCGTTCTCGCTCAGATATGCAAAAAGTATCCCTGCGCCCTGAGGAACAAATTGCACCTCGGAAGGAACGGAAATTCTTCTGCCGTCTTCGCACCTGATATCCAGTTGCCGTATGCTGTTCTTGAGAAGCTGCACCCTTTCCCCGCTGAATACCTGCGGGGGGAGACCAAGCACAATGGTCTTTATATCAGCCTCTACCTCTACCTTCGACAGGCAATGACCGATAATCGCAAAATACTCGTCGGTGCCCACGAAGCTGGGTCCTACCCTTGAGCTTGTTACGGTTTCATACCCTACAAGATAAGGTCTGTCATTCACCCGGATAATCTCAAAGGTCTCGTTGAACGACCTCGCGGGTATGTATCTGCTCACCACTGAAGGGAAGACGTGAACGTTGCTTTTGATCCAGTTGCGGTACACCATCTTTGTGTACCCGTACCCTATGTCGATGCCTGCTACCATCTTTTTGCCTCCTTAAATAGATTTTTTAAAAGCGACCGCTGCCGATGCCCCGTTCCGGGGTTTTTCTTCTTTTACAGATGCTACACTCATCCGCTCCTGGAGGAGCTTCAGCGCCTCGATGCAGTACCCGCCCCTCAGTGCTTTCGGAACGGCTTCAAGAAATTCAATAAGCCCGCTGTGGTGACGCGCGTCGAGCGTAAACCGGTATGCCTTCCTGTTTTTTCCGGCCCCGCCTTTTGGGCCGCCTCCTTTTTTGTCCTTTGTCATATTCTTCATTGCCTGTTTCCCTCCTGAAAAGAGTATTTTAAAACCATCCTTCACAAACCCTGCCCTTACATGGGGCGTTTTTACCCCTAAATAGGGCTTTTTTGCCCTTTAAGAGCATCCTTGCAGGTCGATTCGCGCCTTTTTCACTAAACAGGTATTACTTCCTTGACAAGGCAAAACAAAAATAGTCAACAAAATGCAAATAATGTTAAGTTGGGGCAGTATAACGCGTGACACATGTAATTTTACGTGCAAAGAAACGATACATACAGGCACGGAAAGTCAAGTAAGGGCTTTAGCGCCTGACACATGGAAGAGCAGAAACAAGTAAAAAAAACGTTTTTCAGCATGTTTCCCCATAGATCCCCACGATCTCCCCTGGTTTCCCCACACAATCCCTGGGAAAAGGGAAAACGGCCAGTGCGCTTGGTATGCGTTATCACGCGGAAACGGATGCTTTTTGCCCTGCGGACACCCCTGCCCTTCGCTCTTTCTGTCCTTCATGGGCAATTTAAGAAAATATTGGCGCGGCTGTTGCAGCCCCGGACTCCCAAAGAGAAGGGGGCCGCTTTCTGGTCGCGGTGACTCAAGGAGTCTACAGCCGCGAAAAGGCTTGCCGGGCTCTCATTGTTTTACCCCGCAGATGGGCTTTACCGGACGGGCAACCCCGTAGTCCGGGGATACCAAAAAGGAGGCTCTGCCATAGGTATTGCCTCCGGGGAAAAAAGATCATGCCATATAGAAAGGGTATTTATTTGCTCTACCGGTAGAATGGCGGGTTCCTCCATACGGAAAGTGACACGCCTGAAAAATCTGCGCGTCACTCCCTCAATCTTCAGAAAAAGATGGTAATACTATAGTAGAGACAGTCTTAGTAGATCGACGAATTTATTGTTCCACACCCGACATGCAGTGGTTCCTGTAAGGCAGGGTAGTGCCTCCTATCCAGCGTCATTACAGGGATTTACAAGGCCCTGCATGTCTTGGATGCCCAGTCCCGGCATCCCTGCTAACATTCCTCGGTCCACGGTGGAATGTCTTATTTCAGAGGCAGTGGAGGTAAAGCTCACCTGACGAGTTCGTGGCGCAACTAACGACAGAGATTCACCCCGATGCAGTGCCATAGCTGTGCCCATACGCCGGTGAAGGGAAAAAAATCACCCGTCATGAGGTCATTCCCCCTATCCGGCATGAGGCCCCTTGCGGGCTTGATAACCTGAGGTTTGCCTTTGAGGTTTTACCTTTGAGGTTTGCCCTTGGGGTTTGCACGGGATCTCCGTGACACGTCCGTCGTGGAAGATCCTGATGGAATGCGGCGGTGAAAGCTTTTGGAGTCCGACGCTGCTGGACAAGGTAAAAGCTGAACCGGCGCTGAAGCAGTGGTACTGATAAATCTGCGAAGCTAAGAAGCCCGGAACGAGCTTCATGAAATGAACGCCAGTTCATGCAATGAGCTTCGTGGAGGGCGCCATAGCGAGCATGGCCATGAGGATTTGTCTTCAATGGGACGCACCTGCCAGTCAGTGATGTTCTTATCGGCCCTTAGCGTATCTATGAAATCAACAGTAACGAAAGCGGCGTCCCTGCTCTCGCTCTTATTTAAAAAGGCAAGGAACCTGCTTATCTATAAGGCGAGATAGGGTATGTGGTTCTCAGGGGCAAGCCTGTTAACCCGCAGGAACTCCTGGAATTCAGGCAAAAGTGGTTCCCTTGCCGTTCCTTCACTCTTTTCCATAAAAGAGTATATTCCTTTTTAGTCCGTAATATCAATAAAAACCATTTAGATAGATAGTCCCAGCAAGAATAATGCTTAAATATTTGATAGTTATTTTTATATTGCCTTTTATCGAACACTGGTATAATAATTGTAAATAACAAGTTGGTATATTTATTGTTATCGATAGAACAGGACATTGACTAATGCCTCGTAAACCAATGCCAACTTCGCTCAGGGCCGCCATCTGGCGAGCGCATGATAAACGATGTGTTTATTGTACCGAGCTAGTAAAGTTTTCTGATTTAGACGTGGATCACATAATTCCTCATAGTCTTCTGGAACAGAAGGAGAAATTGGAGCGGCTGAAGGAAGAATATGGGTTGCCACGGGCATTTGAGGTAGATAGCCTCACCAATCTTATCCCGTCGCATCGGCACTGTAATCTTCAGAAACTTGGAAAGGTCTTGCCCAAGAACAGAGCGCTCCATTTTTTATCAATAGCCGAAGCGAAAGCTCTCAAGGCCGAGAGGATAAAAGCGGGAATAAAGAGGCAAATGGAGCAAGACAACGTTACCGTGCTCGTTCAGACGGCGCTTGACGCAGGACTTCTGAGTCCTGGCCAAATGACGGTACTCCTTGCCAGCTACTCAAAGGGACGAAACATATTCGAGATCGTCGAATCCTTGCCATTTCGTGATGAGCGGCTAAAAGGCTTCTTTTCCTCGTCGGACATTGATTTGCTGTATGAACGACCGATCTTGCCACGACCTCATGGTTTGGAGCAACTCGAAATGATACGCGACGCAGGAGAAAAGACAGAAAAGATCTCGGTCGTGTCTTGTCGAGAATGGGCGGAGGCGGTCGAGGACGGTTTTTTCACTTGCAGCACCTATGACATGAAGGAAGAGGCATTCTTTCGAAGGGTCTACGCCATAGTCACCTGTCTGGCCCAGGCCAGAGTTCCTAATGTCAGCTACCTTTCCGATGGGATCGCTAACGTCGATATTCTGCCAATTACAATCCTGCCATCGCTTTCAGAAGAGGGCAGCGAAGAACTTTTGAAGCTGAAGAACCAAGGTGTTACCATGAAAGACTTAATCGAGACTGGGAGGGTGAGAATAATCGAGCGGTCCCCTCTGTCTTTGCGCCTGGAGTTCGACTATATGGGTCTCGTCCTAAATGAAATCATGCGCGCGGATATGGACGGGGACGGCGTAGAAGACTTGCTAATCGGGGAATACGAATATGCCACTGAAGGAACCTACGGTGCCGGGTCTGCACTGCTACTCACGCGGAGTGGACCGGATAAGCCGTTCATGTTCTTGTCAAGTGTGCAATTGACACCGGAAAAGGAACAGCGATAACGAGTGCGTGCACCGGATCGGCAAGAAACGGCGCTTGCCTCCCGGTGACGCCCGTGGTAGGCACCAAATGATGACGGATTGATAGATACCTCGGTGATAAGGTAAAAGGTTCTTTGGTATGGTTGATAAAGAAGAAAGTGAAGAGAGAAGGAAATTCAAGATTCTTCCACTATCGATTGGGATCGAGACAGTTGGGGGTATCTTCACTCCTGTGGTTTTGCGGGGCACGCCTTTACCAGCAAAGAGACACCAAATCTTCACAACCGCGGAGGATGACCAAAAGAGTGTTGAAATCAAAATATATATCGGTGAGCGGCCCATTGCCCAGAAGAATTTGGAAATATCACGGCTACACCTCACCGACCTACCTGGCGGCCCAAAAGGCCAGCCCCAAATAACCTTAAGCATAGAAGTAGCGCAGGATATCTCAATCGAAGGCGAGGCAATAGAACAGCAATCCATGCGAAGAATATCCATCCATGCCGACCAGACCTCCATAAATTTAGATGAAAAACTGATCAAAGAGATACTGCAAGACGCTGAAAGAAGTAGAGACGAAGATCAAGTCGCGCTAAGGATCAAAGAACAGCACAATGAAGCACAGAATCTCATCCACCAAGCTGAAGGAATTCTGAGAGATAAAGATAAGATCAAGATATACGATTGCAAGGCAATAGATCAGGCAGTGGCAGACCTTGGCCTTGCGTTGCAAAGCAACAATTTGGATCAAATCCGAGCTCAATCTAGTAAGCTGAAGAATGTCCTTACAAGTTCCAACCCTTTTGATTTCGGAAACTTCGGAGATATTTTCGGCGACGTTTTCGAAACGCAAACAAAAAGGCGTCCACAAACATCCAGACGCAGTTACGAAACGCCTTCCGAATCATCAAAGCAAAAACCCACACAACGAGCGGCTGCGGAAGGCAGTCCATCGGTAGGCCCTCTTAGACATGATATAGGAAAGATATTTGGCGGCTGCAACTTCACACCCGACCCCAATCTCTGTTTTGTTCTTATGCCCTTTTTGAAGGCGATGGATCCGATTTATACGGACCACATCAAGCCACTCGTTGAATCAGAAGGAGTATCCTGCCAGAGAGCAGATGAGATATTTGGGACAAATCTAATAACTTATGATATTTGGGAAAAATTGAACCGTACTAGGTTTATTGTGGCCGACCTGACAGGTAAGAACCCTAATGTATTTTATGAAGTCGGGCTTTCTCACGCTTTAGGAAAAGAAGTAATACTCATCACTCAATCAATGGACGATGTTCCATTTGACTTGAAATCGTTGAGATGCCTCGTCTATGAGTTTACACCAAGGGGGATGAAGGAGCTTGAGGATAAGCTCGTTAGGACCATCCGTCAGGTCATGAGTTCTGTTCCGTGATGTTTGAATTCAAGGCTGCCTACCAAGGCGGTGAAGCGGATCGTAGCCCTGTCGGGTTACTCCCGCTTACCTTTGCGTTGAACTAAATAAATGGAATAATATCATACAATTACATGTATCATCATAATTATGGGTCAGTGACAGTACAAACGATAATGAAAAGGGCATTTGACGGTTATGAGCGGAACCATAAGCTCCCTTTCCATGTCCGCAAAGCAGCACAGGCTATTATGAAATGCCGAACCGCAGAACTTGGCGGTCATATGCAGGTATGTCCCGAAGGACATTATCACAGGCAGTGGTACAACTCATGCAGACATAGATTCTGTCCTCAATGCAACTGGATCCGGATAGAGCAATGGCTTGAGAGGCAGAAAGAAAGACTCCTCGCCTGCGGTCATTACCATATGATCTTCACTCTCCCCCATGAACTGAATGAACTGTGGCTTTTGAACGTAAAGTCCATGACAAATCTTCTTTTTACCTGCATCAGAGATACGCTCTATGAGTTCTTTCTCGACAAAAAGCACATCGGGGGCAAACCCGGCATTATTGCAACACTGCACACGTGGAGTCAGACGATGATCCTCCATCCTCACATTCATTGCCTCATAACAGAAGGAGGTCTTGCCGGTGACCGGCGGATGAGCACAAAACAGAAGGGATATCTCCTGCCTGTCAAAGCAGTCATGGCTGTATTCCGGGGAAAGTTCCTCGCCCGCATGGATGCCGCCGTTCAAAGAGGACTGATAATCCTTCCCGATGCCATGACGATACGGCAATGGAAGAACCTGAAGAACAAACTTGGCAGGACAAAATGGAATGTCCATATAAGGGAACGATACGACCACGGACAGGGCATACTTGTTTATCTGTCCCGGTATATCAGAGGCGGCGCCATGTCGAACAGACGAATCGTCTCGTTCAATGAAAAAAATGTTGCCTTTGCCTATAAGAATTCCGACAGGTCCAAGCGGGAGAAGATTGTGCTTACAGTAACCCAATTCATACAAAGATATCTTCTTCATGTTCCCTGCCCTTATTCAAAGATAGTTCGTTATTACGGGCTATATGCGCCCACGGCAAAAGATGAATTAAACTGCTGCCGGAACCTGTTCGGCCAGGAAGCAGTCAGTGAGCCAAACGTCATAGACTGGCAAAACTACTGTGAGAAAAAAACATATGACCATCCTGAAAGGTGTCCTGTATGCGGCTCCAGGCTGATACAACGTATGGACATTCCCAGGATTCCCCACTTTACGAATAAAGAGGCGATCCAGAGTGCAGCCTGATCACCACATTACAACCATGAACAACGGGGGGAAAATTATGTCCCTATGTGTCCTCACCTGGAGAAACATTGTCTCTCGACCCGCCATACTCCCATATCAGATCACAAAAATAACGGCGAAGATAATGAAGACCTCTAAAATGCACGCCTGTACGCCCCGCCGATCTGATTCTCTCACCGATGATATCGAATATATTTTCCATAGAAGAGATAAAGGGATATAATGAAAGAGAGTTCAACAAGTCGCTGCAGCCCATCCCCGATAAAACCGGGTCGGGCTGAGCTAATCGTTATATGAGAGAAGATGATCATAGACATTGACAACCGAGAGTCCGTTCAAGCTGCGATAGAACTCATTACTAAAGACTGGTTTGATCCAGAAGAGATTTATATGCGCTTGAAGGCTGCGGGAGAAACCGACTCGTCTGGCTTCTGGAATATACACACCGACATGGTGGCCGCCATGTCATGTCTTCTCGGGTGTACATCAGACGAGTTCCTAAAAGAATGGGATCAAAGATGTATCGGAAACGACACGAGGTTCATGGGATATCATTGCACACGTCACAGTGATAAACGGGTGTTTCTGGAAAAAGGCATTCTTCCTTTGTCCGAAGAAACGGTTAGACTGGGCATCGATACCAGCCAATCAGCGCGGGAAACGAGAATACGAGAACACAGATTTGAGAGGAGCCCGGGTCCATTTTTCCTGCTGAGCTACAAATGTGCCAAGAAGCCGGACAATCACTTCTGTCTCAATGGCCCAGAGATCCTGTTGGGCTGCGTTGGTCAGCATATTGGTGTCGACCCCGCCAAGTCGGTCCCCTTGATAATCCACTGTGTAATACCGTACTCGTTCCTTCTTGAAAGAGACTACTTTACGTTCTGTTTGTTTCTTGCCTATTTCAATTTCTTAGACCCTGAAGACGATGCGCGCGATCTCTTCGACGGCTATTCTATCGACTTACGAGGGCAAGCTCTCGACCCGAGATACATCATAAGGATAGAAGAGCATGAAAAAAACAGCATATAACAAATGGATGGAGCCAACTCCTTACAGTCGTGGCTCATCCTGTTGTTAGCCATGGAGGAATGATATGGGACTCGGAGACTGGTTCAGTACCTTTTGCTCCAACATTCAAATTCAGGACGGCGGCACGATTTCTCAGCGTTACAAAAACATAACCAAACGTCTAAACACCGACTTCTGGAACACAGCATCCGACACTTCACACAGTTTGTATGTCGGTTCGTACGGCAGAAATACTGCCATTCAGGGGTTCAGTGACTTGGACATGATTTTTCAGTTGCCATACTCCGAATACGAGAAGTACAACAACTACAACGGGAACGGTCAATCCGCTCTGTTACAGGCCGTCAAAAAATCCATCGAGAAGACATACTCGACGACAAGCATTCGTGCAGACGGCCAAGTAATTGTGGTTCCATTCACTGATGGGATTGCGTTCGAAGTTGTTCCCGCGTTCGTCAACAAGAATGATAGCTTCACCTTTCCAAACGCAAACAATGGTGGTAGCTGGCAGGTAACAAACCCAAAACCAGAAATCCAAGCAATTAAAGACCGTAATACGACGTGCAATAAGAATCTTGTTTCCCTATGCCGGATGGCGAGGGCTTGGAAACGTAAATTGGATGTTCCTATCGGGGGCCTGCTGATTGATACACTCGCTTACCAGTTCATCGACGGGTGGGAGCATAAAGACAAGTCGTACTTCTACTACGATTACATGTCTCGGGACTTCTTCAAATGGATGTCTGAGCAGAATTCAGAACAGGAGTATTGGAAGGCCCCAGGAAGCGGTCAATACGTCTATGGGAAGGGACTCTTCCAGTATAAGGCTAAACGCTGCTATAACATCGCGAAGGAGGCAATTGCCCATGAAACGGCTATTCCAAAGCAGGAATGGTCAGCGAAACAGAAATGGAGGGATATCTTTGGCACCACATTCCCAGACTAACGACACCGCTGATTCTCGGTCGATTCTTGAGGGGCAGCTACGTGAGTGCTTCGGTCGTGTTGTGTATTCACACAAAACGCACGAGAAATGTGCTGACATCCTTCTTTCACGGCTTTCTCGGATCAAGCTATGGCAAATCATCCTCTCGGCGCTTACGGCGGGTGGTTTTATTGCCGCCGTGTTCGGCGCTGGAAAAATCGGGGCGTTGACCGGTGTTCTTGTATCAACGGCATTACTCGTTCTTAATGCATATACAAAGAATTACGACATGGGTGAGCTTTCCCAGAAGCACCGGCAAGCTGGTGCCGACCTGTGGATTATTCGGGAGAAGTATCTTTCCCTCATAACTGACTTACGGATGGGGGAAAAGCCAATTGAAGCTTTGCAGAAGGAGCGGGATGATCTGCTTCAAGAACTCCATTCGGTCTACTCAGGAGCCCCAAGCACGACCTATCAAGCATACAAAAAAGCGCAGGAAGCCCTAAAGCAACTTGAGGACATGACTTTCTCTGATGAGGAAATAGATGCATTCCTTCCGAAAGCACTAAAGAAAGGCTAACAACGGCATGAAGCGGATCGCCCAAAAAACGGGCTTCCCGCTTATGCCCACGTTAGCTCCATGTAAAGGAGACAGATGATTCCAGTATGACAATAGAATCATTAACGTCCTTAGCAGTTTCTATCGTTGCAATGATTATTTCAGTCATTGCGCTGGTATATACTGCAAAGACATATCTTCTGAAGTCTGGTGCTAACATAAGGGGATCATACGGGTTTTGCTCGGCCAGCCAGGCATGCGAAGATCAATACATTACTAGTATAACATTGGAGAATCTGAAAGATCGGGCAGTTGTCGTTTTCAAAGTATACTTGAGGCTTGGACACAATTACTTTGTTGAAATCGAGGATTTCGAAGATAAGCCGCTGATACTGAAACCATTCGAGGCATACAAAAAGGAATACGATCCTATCGATTTCTACGGAATAAACTTGGATAGGATCGATATTAATAGGCTCTTCAGTAACAAGAAGGTCAAGAAAACGATTGTTCTTTCTACTTCGGATGGAAAATATGTCATAAGTTCGAGAATCGAGTTCTGGGATCCAGTTATTGATTTTTTTAGGAACCACATGACAGCCGTAATACGACCCGTGCGTTCCATCTACAAGGGAAAGTCTTACGGAATAAATGCAAAATACATCGTTGAGTTCAAGATGGACAAGGGAAAAGAGGAAGTTGTGCCCATCTACCCCCGAGATTACGAAATCAAGAAGTTCAAGAGATTTCGTCTTACGAAAGAGTCTTTGGCTTCCAAGGAAGCCTTGGAGGAATATCTGAACAATCAGGTTGGCGAGGCCCTTTTAGACTGTAAAGACATCGTCGTCCACGACATCGAGACTTGGAGGAACGAAGCTTACGAGCGAGATTACAAAACCGTCATTGAAGCACGTTATTATAACTGGTTCGTTTATCATGTTGGTGGGCCAATAATGACCAGGATAAGCAACTACCAATTGAGAAGAAAGAACAGAATACTGCAAAGGCAAAGAGCTAACGAGCGCGTGCAGCGGATCGCCAATAAACCCGGCTCCCGCTGACGCCTTTGTTGGGCAGAGATAAAGAATGAACATTAAACAGAAAATAGAAAACCATCCTTTAGCTTTCATCCTATCGGTTATTGTTGCCACTGCAAGTATAGTATGGGCGATAAGCAGCAACGTTCAGGTTTCCCCGAGGAGTTTCGCACTCGAACAAAAGGAGAAGGCTATCTCTGATTTGCGCCGTGAATTGGAATCGGTTACCAAGAAACTCGAAATTTCAGAAACAGACCGCATAAGGGCTGAGGCATTAGTCAAGGAGCTTAGAACAAAGAATCAGGTGCCGGCCGATTACGGGCCGGATGTTTGGATATACCGTAGTTTTCTTGTTAACAAGACCAATGGCGCAAAGCTCAAAAGCTGCCTATTTGATGATTGCTTCATCGCGGATGTGTCAAAAGTGTACACGTACGAGCAAGATAAGGCGAAGGGGAAGCAGCCCTGCGTGTCCGTGATGGTGGAGTATCCCAAACCGTTATATAGTGATGGTAGCCTTAAGGGCATGGGTATTCAACCCGTCATACTTACGCCTGGCTACTCTGCCTCGGTAATCCGACCTGATTACGACTATAAAGTCTTAGTTGAGTCTGTGGGGTTTGAGGAAGTTCGACTTGGAATCGGTATACGATCAGGTACTTTCAAGAGTCCTGGCGGGAAAAGAGGTTTTGAGATGAAATGGAATCCCAACTGATCTGGAGCGGAACGTAAGTAACCGGCCACCGACGCGTGTTTAACAAAACTGCCCAACAAATAGGTGCACCGGACGTGGCAAAACAGCACGCCACGCCGGTGACCATGGCGTTCGGTCTAATAAACTCGATGGAGGTGATCCATGGCAGAGATAGTAAGTATAAGAAACTGCCCGCATTGCCGAGCAACACATTACTATAAACTTGAGGTAGAGCGTACCATTTTGATGAAATGGATGGGTTCGTTTGACACGCCTGAGCAGCCCCGTACCGTAAAAGTTACGCGCCTTTTTGTTTGTCCAGTAAAGCACGAGCAGTACCAGGGCACATTCTATCTTCAAGATACTTCCTCAAATAGAATCAAAGATGTGAAAGTCATCGACATAGCAGAGGAGGCTGGAAATGACAGAGAGACTCCTAAACTTGAGGACAGGACAGACTCCATCATACCCACTGAAGATGTTACTTTAGTTTCACCAACCAATCAGGCTATCTATGCGGCTGGCAAGTCGATGTTGATCGAGTCTATTGGCGTCGGACGTGAGTTTTGTAAGTTTATGATTGGGACATCAATGAGTGCTATACCTATTTACCTGGCTCTCCTGAAGTTCATTCTGCCCGAGAAATACGTCCCGACTTTTCAGGTCGGGCTTCTCGCCCTTATTCCGCCCGTGCTGTTTCTTATAGCTGGAGTTGTATTCCTCATCGGTTACTTTCCTCAAATAGGAACTGCGTCATTGGATATTCCTGAAGAGATTGAAAAGGAACGAAAGACCTCAGTGCAACGTCGCTATGGATTTAGCATAAGGGGATTTATCGTTTTCGCTGTTGCTGTGCTGGCTGCGCTGATAGTTATGGGATATACGTTACAAATCCCTGACAGGGCACAACAAACCCAGATAAAAGTGACCGAACCAGCCGCTGCACCGAACGCGGAAGGAACCCCGCGTCGGTGAGCTTTTTGTTGGGCATTAAAAATAAGGAGACATAGCCATGATATTCTGGATATTGGGTGCCGTTGCCATTTTTCTTGTTCTCAGATTTCTATGGCGAGCATACACGCATCCTGCACACACATTAGGTCGGCAAGCAGCCAATATGAACTGGAACGTGATTGGACGAATGAACAGCGAAGAAGGTTTTAAAGACGTCTGCTTGGGGCGCGACGGAATAGAAGTACGCATTTCTCACGCAAGGGGGCAGGTTTTCTTACTAAAGCCAGTCCATTCTACCCCTTTCAAGGACTTCGTCGAGTTAGAACGTTGGTTAGCGCGAGAAAAAGTCTCATTGTCTGAGGGTAATGAACAGACCACTGTCCCCCAAGAGGTAAAGGAGGCATTAAGCGCACTTGATGAAGCAGGGCATAGATTTCAGACCGAGGCATTTAAGATGGTCAGACACATGATCGAGAAATCTGTTAGTTCAAATCCTGAAGCACTGATTAGTATGATTCGAGAAAGCGGTGGCCGGACCCCTCGTGAATGGGTCTACAGCCAAATAGGAAACATCGCTGGAGATTTGCTGGAATCTGGTCAGTATCACATCTACAGAGGCGTCCTCAATCCAATGGGACCTGGAAACGACTTGCTGAAAATGTTCGACGCTACATACGATGAACTTCTTCTGCTGAAAGCTGTGGATGCGGACTATGCGAAGGAGCAAAAGGCAGCCCTCAGAAGGGGCCTACAGGGTGTAGGATAGGGCACCGGATGGGCCTTTAACAACAAAATAGCACGAAGCACTCGAGAGGAAAACCGTGAGTGAAGTCTTCGACGACATAATTCGTGAATACATAGACTTCGTGAATCGCCAAGTTGGTGTTTACATGGATGCCCTTGCAGGGTTTGCAGGACACCACACGCGTATTGAACGACAAGTTCACCGAATCAGTCGGCCCATAGATTCTCGTATTGATAACAGTGGACAACGTGTGGTTGTTTATGCCAGCTATGAAGATCCAACACAACCAGACGTGATCCACAACCGCATAATTCGTGCAACTGACTATATAGCTGCCAATTCTCAAGGGGGTTCTAACGAACAGCAACACTCACAAGCAGTCATAGTGTTTCTATTCACGTTTTGGGAAGAAGAGATTAGGCCGCGTTTGGCGGCCTCAAAGGGTGTTGAATTACAGGAAATACGGTCAGACATAATGGGTGACCTGCGCATCCTAAGAAATGTGATTCTCCATTCAAAGGGCATTATACGTTCCGAAAAACAGAAGGACTTGAAGAAACTAAGCGATATGCTCGTTGTCGATCAGCCAGTTCACGTTTCCTATGAAGGCATGCACCGAATATTCGTTTTGATAAAACAGGATTGCGCAAAAATGCTATTTGAATGGCTTGGCGTAAAAGACGCGCCAATTCAACCAGAGGAAATGGTTGATCTCGCCATTCAAAGAAGGAGATGAGTATAGTCTTTGTGAAGAAGGGGCCGGTGTACCTTGCGCCGAACATAATAGGAAAAGTGCCCAACCAGACGTTGGAGCCGATCGCTTACGCTCCGGCTTAGCTTTGCGTTGAGCCTGTAGAAAAAGCTCCAAAAATACCTCCGATCATGGTAGTATTTCTTTAAAGAAAATGATGCGAAAAGCCTGATATCAAGGGGGGAATGGATGGCACGATATAAGGAGTACAACTACCACCAGGGTAAGTTCATTCCCATCTCCTTCGACAAACAGATCCTCCCGGGCACCTTCGAGTATACCCTCAATTACCTCATCGACCACGAACTCGATCTCTCTGCCTTCGATACCCGCTACGTGAATGATGAAACCGGGGCCCCTGCTTATGATCCTGCCGTTCTTTTAAAGATCGTCCTCTATGCCTACTCCCGGGGCATCACCTCAAGCAGGAAGATTGAGCAGTGTTGCAGAGAGAACATTATCTTCATGGCCCTTTCCTGTGACACCCATCCCCACTTCACCACCATCGCCGATTTTATCTCTACCCTCGATGCAGAGATTGTGAAGCTCTTTTGTGAAGTCCTCCTTATCTGTGATCAGATGAACCTCATCGGCAAGGAGATGTTTGCTGTAGACGGCGTCAAGCTTCCCTCGAACGCCTCGAAGGAATGGAGCGGAACCAAAGCGGAGCTTCAGAAAAAGAAAGGGAAGATGGAAGAGGCGTTAAGGCAGATCATGACCCGCCACAAGGAGACGGACGAGAAGAACCTCCCTCCCCAGGAAGAGAAGTACATAACCACCCTCACGGAGAACATAAAGAAGATCCGAACCTTCCTTGCTGAGAACGACGACAGGCCCGGTCAAAGAGGCACGCCCATAAAGAGCAACATCACCGACAACGAAAGCGCAAAGATGAAGACTTCCCACGGTATAGTTCAGGGCTGTGACGGTCTTGCCGTAGTAGACGCAAAGCACCAGATTATCGTCCATGCCGGAGCCTATGGCGCACCCCAGGAACAGGCCCTGCTTCAACCCATGATAGAAGGCGCTAAGGAGAACTTCACCGCCATCGGCGATGCCAACATATTCGAGAAAACCACCCTGACCGCAGACTCAGGCTTCCACTCCGAAAAGAACATGGAGATGCTCGACCGGGAGGGCATAGACGCCTACGTCGCAGACAACCGGATGAGGAAAAGGGATCCCCGCTTCTCCCAAAGAGACCGCTATAAGGAACGCTTCAGGAAAGAGTATGCCGCCTGCTACGGAACCGCCACCACTGCCTTCACCACCCGCTTCTTCACGTTAAGCGAGGATAAGAAGACCTGTACCTGTCCTGCCGGCAAACATCTGCGCCCCAATGGAAGCAGCGTGACGGTCAAAGGGAACAGAGCCGTCAAGTTCAGGGGGCGCGATACCGACTGCCCCTTCTGTGATCTCCGCAGTAAATGTCTCAGATACCCCGACCGTACGAAGACACGACAGGTCTACTTCTTTGAGGGAAGATTGAAGAGCTTCGCCGAAAGGATGAAAAAGAAGATCGACTCGTTATCGGGTCGTCTCATCTATAACAGAAGGATCGTCACCGTAGAGCCGGTATTTGCGAACATCTGCTCTACCCTAGGACTTGATAGATTCACCATCAGAGGGAAGAAGAAGGTGAACATCCAGTGGCTTCTCTACTGTACGGTCCACAATCTCCTCAAGGTGCACCGGTATGGATACGGGTATGCATAAGAGGAAAAGGAAACATGAAGGGCAGACAAAGAAAACGGAATACCGTAGCGGAGAGGTGCTCATTGCTGAAATGAAGTAATGAGACAGGTCGAGAGAGAACGCCTTCGGCCTGACCGAAGGCAGCGGATGAGGAAACACAGGGGAGGAACATTTTGAAAAAGGGGTTTTTCTACAGGCTCGTTAGGCAGCCAATTGCAGAAGGTGATCGAGTGAGGCAAGACGGCTACGAACTGAGATTCCCGTTTCGCCCGACGCACCCCTTCAGCGACGTTGAAGGCGGGGTGGCTTTCCAGTGTGGTGAGCTGACTGTCCGCCTCACCTGGTCACCCCCTGAGGCTATCCTACGAATTGGCCCTTTCCCCACTCACGAGGACGCGGAAACGTTTCTTCCGCGTGTGTGGGGGGCACTCGCTTGGGCAGCCATAACGCGCGGCACCGGCTTCACGGCTGAGATGACTTGGAGCCACCTTACATTCCCTGCAGATCCATTACAAGCTGCCGCGAACGTCGCCAAGTCATTCGGCATGCCAGAGCCGACCGAACCTCTGCATGCGCTCGGCGATGGCGGTCACCCCTGCGTGATTCCAACTGGCAAGAATTATTGTTTAGTCGGCATGGGGGACGCTCGCGCTACCGTCTCAGAATCGTATGCGTTGTTTGGCGCTCCGTTTGTGCAAGCACTGAGCACGGCACAGGCCGAGAAACTTTATCTCGACGAGCGTCTCCGTACCGCAGTTCAGCTCCTCTCGGATTCGCACCGAGAGGTTTCGGGTCGATCTCGATTCCTCACCTACATTATCGCACTCGAGGTCCTGACAGAACCGCAGCAGAAGCATCCGATCGCTTTACGTCTCCTCGACGCGTTCAATGCGACGCTCGTTCACGAGGAGAGTAGCCATGACGTTGACACCGACGAATGGCACGCGATCGAGTCGCTCAGGAGGGAAGTCGTATTTCGTCGCGAGACGTCACTCAGATCGCGGATACGTCGTTTAGTGCTGGACGCACTCGACAATCTCCCTTATGAAGAGTGCCGTCAGCGCGCTCGCGAGGCGGTATGGGCATACGATCAGCGGAGTGCCCTGGTGCATGACGGCAGCCTTCCGCGCAAAGCTCTCGACAAGGCTGCGGGGATCGCACGACGCACGCTCTTAGATGTCTTGAGGCAGAGAGTGGGTTTACCTGTCCTACAACCTGCCGCCTAACGACAGCATGAATCCGATCGTGTCCCTGTCGGGCCACTCCGGGTTATGCGTGTGTTATCTGAGGATGGGGACCAAAACACATAAATGACAAAGAGACTATTGGGACATTACACCAGCCTATTTGGCTTGGAAGGTATCCTTCAAAAGAGAGAACTGAGGTTCGGTCTGTTTGGCCGAACCAACGACCCATTCGAGAACACAGACCCGGAATTTGAGATACGTATTTCCGATAATGTTACCGGGGACAGCAGTATATTTTTCGACGACGGCGAGCTGAGAAAGCCCTTCAGGTTATTGTGTTTTAGCATGTCAGATACAATTGATTATTTCTACAAAAGGCCCAGGATGTGGGCGCAATACGCTGACAATCATAGGGGATGTTGTCTTATTCTTGACAAGAACAAGTTTGATCGCACCTTTGAAGCACTGCAAGTATACCAGTCAAGGAAGTGCCGATCTATTGTACACTACGATCTTCAAGAAAAAGAGGATGAGCTGTCCGCCGCTTGCCGAGATCTCACAGCTTTGGTGCCAGCCGATGGGAACGTTGATTCCAAAAGGGTCACTGATTACCTATACGATAAGCGAAGACTGTTTTTGCATACAAAGATGCGCGATTGGAGGGAAGAGAAAGAATACCGCTACTGCATCTATAGTCGTGTGCAAGACGACATTTTCATTGATATAGCTGGTTCACTACAAGAAATAATTTTGGGTCATAAGGTAAGCAGGTTCTATCAGAGGATGCTCTTCGTCTGGGGAAAAGAAAAAGGAATCCCGGTAAGTTTCATCTTCTGGGAAAACGGTTTTCCCGTTAAGATCGCTCTAAAGGATACTTCTTTCGGCGTTGGCATCTTCAAGTAGACAGGGGGGCCGCTGGAGTTGCGATTTCAAGGAGACAGATAACCAGTAGGTGAACCAGACGTGGCAAAAAAGCGCGCCACGCCGGTTATCATCATGTTGGGCGGTCAATACGAAGTGCTGCTCAGCGGAAAAAAATGAGTCTGAAAGGATAATTTAGCGTGATGAAAATAATCTTCTTGATTGTTCTACTGGTATTTGTTCTGTCCCCGACCGCTTTGCCTGTCAGCGCCGGGGATTATATCATTTCATATGGAAAAGAAACGAGGAGTCCAACAGGCCATGAGCCTTTCATCCGACAAGCCTTTGAGTTGGCAATTAGTGCGGGAAAAAAGGGGAATCATCCTTTTGGTGCTCTGCTTGTCTATCAAAACAAAGCTATCTTGACTGCTGAAAACACGGTTCATGCAGATAGTAATGTTTACGGCCACGCGGAAATCAATCTTATGATAAAGGCCAGACGTGAGATTCCCCCTGAAGTATTGCGAGAAAGCACTATGTACGTCAGCACTGCCCCATGTATGTTATGCTGTTCAGCGATGTGGTATAGGGATATTGCAAGAGTGGTATACGGAGTGTCCTATAAAACCTTCTCAAAAGTGACCGGTGTTGAGGACAAGAGCATTCCCTGCGAAAAGCTTTATCAAGAAACCGGCAAACCGCTTGAGTGGATTGGCCCTGTTTTGGAAGAGGAGGGCATAAAGGTTTTTTACCTTTGGCCGCAAGATTCATCTCAGTCTTCTATTCTCAAGAATTTAGAAGAGCTTGGAATAGTAAAAACCTTGCAACATGGGGACAGGATTACCCCCATCGACAAATAAAAGACGGAAGAATGGGTATTACCCAACAAGCAAAATACAGCGGACGCGCCGGTCAGGTAGCGGTTTGGGAGTAAGTAGCTGTGATACATAGTCTGGGCCACCTTGGGCGGGCCGCTGATTTTGGTTTTATGAGTCTTGAGGACTAACATGATACGTGCTTTTGAATCATCGGACATGAATGATGTCTTGAATATTTGGCTGGAAGCCTCAATCGGCGCACATGGCTTTGTTGGAAAGGAGTTTTGGGAATTAAGAGTTGATGATATGCGTGAAACATATATTCCAGACTCCGACACTTATGTCTTTTCAGAGAACGGAACCGTTAAGGGCTTTTTCTCGCTCCAGACAGATACCTTGGCGGCAATGTTCGTGTCCCCTGATGCCCAGGGTAAAGGCATCGGGCAACAGTTGATGAATAAAGCAAAATCGCTGAGAAGAAAATTGAATCTCACCGTGTATCGTAAAAATGAGAAAGGCATTCAGTTTTATAGGAAATGTGGATTCAACCCCGTGATGGAAAGAGTTGACCAACACACTGGGCATATTGAAATCTTGATGGAGTACAGCTCATAACAACCGCATGAACCGGATCGTGCCCCTATCGGGTCACTCCCGGTAAGTTTGTTGTCGTCCTTATAATGACAATACACTGAATAGACTTGCGAAATATATAATAACTTATATAGTACCCTTATTGTCTATACCCATCTACATTCCGGAACGATATTTCCCTTGACAAAATATTCTTCCCTTTGATACAAAGAAGATATTCCAACAACAAAATCTGTTGTTAGTGGGGGCACCATAAAAAATCCCGGTGAACAGTAAGCCTTGATCGTCAGCACCTGAGCTTCGTGCGTACTCCCCATGTCATTCCAACCCGAAGGAGCATGACATGGATCACACAGGTTCAAACCGTTTACACGGTTTTGCAGGGTTTCTTAAGAACTTCGGATCTCTGACCACAATCGTTGCTGCATTCATTATCATGTTGTGTGCATGTTTACCGGTTCACAGCGCCACGTTCACCCAGGAGACAAAAGAAAAGATCCTTAATGCATTCTATTCGGTACGGGTTCCCTTCCTAGAGAACACTGGCCAGTTGGGCGACTGGAATGTGAAGTACTACACTAGGGTATTTGGCGCCGGATTCTTTATCACTGGGGACGGGAAGATTCTCTACTCCATCTCCCGGAAAAAAGATGGCGATGGTGTACGGGTACTTACGCTCAGCGAGGTTTTCAACGGCGTCACTTCGTTTCTTGGTAATGGCGGACAGAAGTCAACGGTGAAGGCCGCTGAGATTATAGGGAACATCCCTTCAATGTGGACCGGCGGCATCCCCTCATACGATTGGTTAGTCTTCGGCGACATATCCAATGGCATAAGTCTGGAACTGGTGGCTTATGGAGGAGGACTCAATAAGTTTTTCGTAGTTCAACCTCAGGCAAGCATCGGGGACGTGAGCATCCGGATAGAAGGTACGCAAAAACTCTCTGTCACTGCAAGCGGGGAACTCGCTATTGAGACGGAGGCAGGGGTTGCCACATTTTCAAAGCCTCTCGCATACCAGCAGGTGAACGGTGAGCTCAGGTATGTTGATGCAGTCTACGAGATATTCAGCGATGGGTACGGGTTCAAGGTGGGACAATACGATACAACAAAAGAGCTCATCATTGTCCCGTCTCTGTTCTCGATGTATAATGCCGCTGACGGGGATCTTCCTGCCGTGGAGGTCGATAACGGCGGCAGTATCTACATCGCCGGCAGTACAGCCTCTTTGAATTTTACCTCAACCGGATATGAGGGGAATACCGACGCTTTCATTGCAAAACTCGACAATACTCTCACGTCCCTCATGACCCTCGGCGGCACCAGCATGGATCAGGCGAGTGTCGTTGCCGTTGACGACACAGGGAATGTCTATGTTGCAGGCAGCACAATGTCTCCGGACTTCCCCGTTGCAGGGGATGTGTATAATACCGCCTACGGAGGTAACGGGGATATTTTTGTATCAAAGCTCGACGCAGACCTGCTCAGCATGATCTCCTCTTCATTACTGGGAGGCCCAGGAGAAGACAGGGTTACTTCGATCACCATCGACGAAAACGGCAATATCTCCATAGGCGGCCTTACCACATCGAGGAACTTTATGTCTCCCACCGGAACTGTTTCAGGTTCGCAGGACGGCTCATCTTTAACCTCCTTCAGTATTACCTTGGGA
Source organism: Syntrophorhabdaceae bacterium (assembly GCA_028713955.1). Lineage (NCBI taxonomy): Bacteria > Pseudomonadati > Thermodesulfobacteriota > Syntrophorhabdia > Syntrophorhabdales > Syntrophorhabdaceae > Syntrophorhabdaceae bacterium. The sequence goes on along the minus strand of JAQTNJ010000006.1, from coordinate 6,164 downwards.
GCCAATCTCAGTTCCTACCTGTCTTCCCAGTCAGCGAACACGACTCAAAAAACATCGGGAACATCCTCCGTCCAGACAAAAGAGGGAACGGATCTTACGAAACAGACAGATTCATTGGTGCAAGAAAGCAAAGTAGCAGGACCGGGCTGGCGTATGACCATTGCGCAACCAGTAAGTATTGAGGATGCCCGGGCATATTATGCCGCAAAACGGGCAGCCATCGCAGCCAAAAAGGCATCTGCCCCCTTAAGGCTTATGTCCTCGGGGGTCGAAGACGTCACCCCGGAGATCCAGGCGCTTGCCCGCGCGCTTCATTATGATCCAAAACTCATCTATGACTACGTCCACAACAATATCGACTACGTTCCCTATTTCGGCTCCCTGAAAGGGGCAACGCTTACCTACCTCGACGGCAGCGGTAACGATTGCGATCAGGCATCCTTGATGATCGCCCTCCTGAGGGCAAGCGGGTACACAGCCTGGTATGTATACGGGGCGGCATGGATGTGGGGGGCGGACCTTTCCAACTGGCTGGGAGTGGATTCGACGGATTCTGCGGTAGGCAATACATTGGCGCTGGGAGGAATTCCTCTTGATCAGCCTTTATGGAATGGATCAACCTGGCTGGGCCGCGTATGGGTGAAGGCAACGATAAACGGGACGACCTATGCCTTCGATCCTGCTTACAAAACATATAGCTATGCTACAAAGATCGATATCGGCCAGGCCATGGGGTACAGCCGGAGTACTGTAATGACAGGCGCCACATCGGGTGCTACAGTGACCGGTGATTATGCCCAGAACATGAACGAGACAAACATCAGAAACCAACTAACCGCCTATGCTACCAACCTGGTCACTACCATCAGGAGCCAGTACCCGAATAAAGAAGTCACCGAGATTATCGGTGGAAGGAATATCATCCGGACAAATCTGACAGCATATCAAACAGAACCATCATTTTTTATGTATTACGAGATAGAGTCCTGGCAGGATACGGTTCCTGAAGAGTACACGACTACGATCATTGCAGAGCATTGGAATCAGGACAATACGGCTATGGACTTCAGCCACACCTTTAAAGCCTCTGAGCTTGGCGGTTCCCGCATTACTCTCACGTACAGCCAAGCCGGCAGTAATTACTACGCGGAGCTTCGCCAGGATGGCGGTTCGCCACTGGCATCGAGCGCCCGCGCGACCACACTCGATGCTGTCAATCATCTTCATATTTCAATAGATCATCCCTATGCTTACGATCAGGGCAATTATGCTGACGACTACAATATTGATTGGACAGTCAAGGGCGGCAGGAGCTACGCTATTGCCTATAACTTCGGAGGGGTATCGAACAAACTACTGCAGAAGCGGCAGCAACAGCTTGAGATATACAGGGCGCAGGGACTGTCCGATACTTCGGAGCCGGTCCTCGGGGAGACCCTCAACATCATGGGCCAGACCTGGCTCAAGGAAACGGCAATGGTGCGGAATATGCTCTCAGCCTTATCAGATGTTGTAGCCGTTACGCACCACGCTGTCGGCGTAATGGCGCAGGAGCAGGGATATTACATAGACGTGAAGGCCCAGAGAACCAGTTACTCTTCAAAACACTCTGTCACCGAAGATTCTATTGCCCATTTTAAAAACCACGGGCTTGTGCTCAGCGCCCTGGAACATGGTATACTTGCTCAAATGATGGGTTCGACCGCAGCATCGACCATGAGCCTCTTCCAAGTCGCAAATGCGACGGGGAGAAAGGTCTTCTATGCAACGAGCTCGAATTACAGCACCGTGGTCCGCCCCCAATTGCAAAACTATACTACAGCCGAACTCGATGATTTTCAGGCCCAGGTAAACGCCGGTAAAATACTTATCCTCCCCGATAACGGGCAACTTGTCTTGAACCAGTGGAGGGGAAAAGGCTACATCTCAAAATATTTTTCTGCTTCTGAAGGATATATGGGTATGATCATTGGAGGCAACTACTATGGGGGATTCAGTTCAATTATGGGATACGTAGACCCGCTTGTGGTGGCCAATATATCTTTGCTGAATTTTATCTCAATCCCAATCCCCGATACCATAGGTCTGCAACTTACCCAAGCAACCCCGTCTGTGTCCAACGAGCCCGTTGATATGGCGAGCGGCGCTTACCTGTATGACAGGACTGATCTCGCCCTTGGCGGCGGGGCGCCCCTTGGCCTCGCTTTCGCCCGTTCCTACAACAGCAATCTCAACCTCTCGAAGAGGAGCCTCGGATACGGCTGGACCCACAACTACGATATATACGTGAACCCCACGAGCCATGGGGAGCCGGTCCTCGGGGTACGCCAGCCCGTCGATGCAGCGGGCATGATCGCGGCCCTTTATACCTGTCTTGATATTCTTAAAAACCTGGATACCATCGAGGCATGGATGACGGCATCCCTCGCCTCCAAGTGGGCGATAGACCAGGTGATCGACAATGCGGTCACGGTAAATATCGGCAGCAAGGTCATGGAATACATCAAGCTGCCTGACGGCACCTATGCCCCTCCGCCGGGCATCACCACGAACCTCGTCAAGAACGGGAACGGGACGTATAGTCTCCTGGAACGGATGGGTACGCAGGTCAACTTCAACTCTGACAACAAGGTCTCCCAGATCGTCGACATAGACGGGAACACCATAACGTTCACCTATACCGGCACGAGCCCGGATACCGTCCTCTCCACGGTCACCGACGCCTTCAGCAGGACCCTGACGTTCAGTTCCTCATCGGGGAGGATCAACTCGGTCACCGATTCCAGTTCGCCTGCCCGGTCCGTGTCGTACGGCTACGACGCGAACAACAACCTGACAAGCTATACTGATCCTGAGGGCAAGGCATGGTCCTACCTCTATGCCGACCCGACAAACCACAGGATGACAGGACTCAGGAACCCCCTCAACGTTACCATGGCTACCAATGCCTATGATGCCCTCGGGAAGGTCACGACCCAGACCGTTCCCCGCCAGAGCGGCACCAATGCGGTCTATAATTTCTACTTCTCCGGCTTCATCAACTCCGAGGAAGACCCGGACGGGAACAGGATCACCTACTACTACGACCAGAAGGGCAGGGAGTACGCCAGGAAAGATGCCCTCGGGAATCTCATATCCAAGGTATTCGACGGGCAGGACCACACTGTGTCTATAACCGACCCGAGAGCGCATACTACGGACTACCTCTATGACGGCAACCACAACCTGACGCGGATCACGGATGCACTCTCCTACCAGACGAACAACACCTACGAGTCGTCAGCCCCTTACCGCCTGACCGACACCACCGACCCCCTGTCTCACACGACCAGTTTTGCGTACAACAGTCATAACCACCTGCTTTCCACCTCGGTCTATCCCTCCCAGGGCGTTACCATAACGAACAGCGCCACATATTATACGAACGGGTTCAGAAACACCGCAACCGACGGAAGGAGCATCACCTCGACCTTCACCTATGACGCCTACGGGAATCCTGCCACAACTTACACAGCTTCCCATCCCGCAATAACCTACACCTACGACACCATCGGAAGGATGACGGAGCTTAAAAACCAGCTCGACTGGCCCACAAGTTTCACCTATGACAAGCGGGGCCTCCTCCTCAGTATTACCGATCCCCTCTCGAAGCAGACCACCTTCGCCTACGACAATGCGGGGAGACTCACCGCGAAGACCGACCGCAGGAACCATACCATCTCCTATGCTTATACCCCCACCGACAAGATCGGCATTGTTACCTATCCCGATTCGTCCACGGTCTCCTTCACCTACAACCAGCTCGACCAGGTTGCCTCCATGACGGACCTGATCGGGTCCACAGGCTATTCTTACGATGCAGCGGGCCGTCTCGCCTCCATGACCGACCCGCACTCCTTTGTGATCGGCTATACATACGACGAGGCGGGCAACCTCTCGGAACTCACCTACCCCGGCAACAAGACGGTATACTACACCTATGACGCATTGAACCGCCTCTCCACGGTGACGATCGGCTGGATCACCCCGAACCCCACCGTCACCTATTCATATGATGAAGCAGGCCGCATGACGGGCTTCACCCACTTCAACGGGTCAACCGTCACGTACACCTATGACAACGCAAACCGACTGACCTCCCTCGTGAATCGGAAGTCCGATCAGGCGGTCATCGCCTCCTACTCCTTCACCTTGGACGGAGCGGGCAACAGGACAGGCATCATCCAGACCGAACCGGACCAGACCCTCCCCGGCATGGGAAGCAGCATCTCTACCTACAACCTCCAGAAGAACAGGCTCCTCTCCTCGGGAGGAGATAGCTTCACCTATGATGATGAAGGACAGATCGCAACGGGATACGGCTCCGCCTATACCTTCGACTACGAGCACAGGCTCACCGCGATCGGTTCGTCATCCTCCTTCTCTTACGACGGGAGGGGCAACAGGCTTGAGGCCATACGCGACAGCGTAACCACCCGCTACATGTACGACGCACAAGGCAACCTCATAGCAGAGGCCGACGGGAATAACGAGATTACCAGATACTACATCCACGGGGCGGGCCTCCTCGCCATGGTCACCCCATCCAATCAGGTCTACAGTTATCATTTCAACGGAACGGGCTCCACTATCGCTATGACCGATGCTGCCCAGGCAGTAATCAACCAGTACCGCTACGATCCCTTCGGGAACATCATTAATCAATCGGAGACAGTATCCAACCCCTTTACCTTCGTAGGGCAATACGGCGTCATGACGGAACCCAACGGGTTCTACTACATGAGGGCACGCTACTACGATCCCCAGGTGGGGAGGTTCATAAGTGAAGATCCTATAGGATTTGATGGAGGGGATGTGAACCTCTATGGGTATGCGGGGAATAATCCGGTGAACCGAGTTGATCCGAAGGGTCTCTTCAATATCTTGTTTGGTGGTGGAGCAAGCGTTACTGCCCCCACGGGTTTTGACATAAGCGGAGGTATTGTTGTAAATCCTGGTCTCTTCGGCCAAAAAGCTGATGTAGGCGTCCTTGGATCGGCTGGGGTGGCTGGAGGCATCAATGTATCGGCAGATGCATTTATAGGCATCGTACGGGGTGGCATAGAAAATGTTAGAGGCCTGACATCTAATTTCAATCTGACCATTGGCCCTTTGAGCCTAACTGTTTTTGTTGATCCTAAAACGGGAACCATCATGGGAGGGACAGTAGGTATCGGACCAGCAGCCACCCCCGCGGGCGTTTCCGTTTCTTTTCCATACACTGGGCACATTACGGCCAGAGACATTTTTTCTCCAACTTCTACATCTGCACAATCTCGAGGTTATAGCAAGTGAGGCCAAACTATACACTTAGAACAAAATTTCATATCGCACTTTTTCTGTGGTTCGTAAACGGATTGGCATTAGGACTTGGAATTGTTTACGTATCGAATCATTTCATTATCCCATTGCTCTTTCTGATGCTCATTATTGGACTCTACACTATTTCTTTGAAGTGTCCACAATGTGGTAAGAGGGCTTTGTATAACCCTTTTACTATATTCGGTACAACGGTCTGGATTTGGACTGCCTGGATACCCAAAAGGTGCACTCAGTGCGGCAAGAACCTTGAGTAGACAATTAATATGAAAAGGGAAAAACATGTTACTGAAATGTTAACATACTCCGATGGCGAGCAAATAGAACATGGATGCTTATCCGGCAACCTCATGGCAGAGGCCGATGGGGATAACGAGATTACCAGATACTACATCCACGGGGCGGGCCTCCTCGCCATGGTCACCCCATCCAATCAGGTCTACAGTTATCATTTCAACGGAACGGGCTCCACTATCGCTATGACCGATGCTGCCCA
>JAQTNJ010000006.1:0-210 GCA_028713955.1 Syntrophorhabdaceae bacterium | reverse complement strand
GGCAGTAATCAACCAGTACCGCTACGATCCCTTCGGGAACATCATTAATCAATCGGAGACCATCCCCCAGCCCTTCACCTTCGTAGGGCAATACGGCGTCATGACGGAACCCAACGGGTTCTACTACATGAGAGCACGATACTACGATCCCCAGGTGGGGAGGTTCATAAGTGAAGACCCCATAGGATTTGATGGAGGGGATGTGAACCT
>JAQTNJ010000005.1:1388-43344 GCA_028713955.1 Syntrophorhabdaceae bacterium | reverse complement strand
ATCGTTTCCCGGTAGTCCGGCATAAATATCTTGGAGAGTGCGTTGCATCGCCGTTGGGTCTTGCGAAGCTCCAGGGCCAGCCGCATCACGGCATTTTCCAGCTCTGCCAATTCCGCGATCAGGGGAAGCACTTCAACGAAGCGGCTCATGGCAACGTCAGTATTCGCCGAAGTTCCTCCCACGCCAAACTGGGCATTGACCGGTTCCGTCTGAACCGTCACGTGTGGAATCTTCATACCCATAAGGTGCTGGTCCGAGATATCCACCTGATGGTCCATCTTCACGGCGAGGGTGGCCCTGTCGATGGCTTCCGATCCTCCGTCCAACCGGGCCTCTCGAAGGGCTTCATAGGCCTGACGAAGGGCTTCGCGAGTGCCCTGTTCCGCATTACGGGCACGGCTCAGGCGGTTCATCAGTTCAAAAATAAGGATTTGTCGTTTTTGTTCGAGGAGGTCATAGCCCTCTTCGGCGAAGGCAAGCTTCCGTTTCAGTATGAGCAGATTCGACTTGGTCGGTGCGATGTTCAGTTTTCCCATGGAACTATTTTACCCGGCTGCGCCTCCTTCAAGCGGTGTCGCGCAGACAGGTGCCTCCTCTTTCTCGTGGTAGTATTTCTTCAGCAGGGCGTCGCTTACGCGGTGCAGCTCATCCTTGGGCAATGTGGACAGTACATCCCAGCCGAGTTCGAGCGTGGTTTCGATGGACCGGTTCTCGTACTCGCCCTGATTCAGAAAACGCATTTCAAAGGCTTCGCCGAACTTCAGGTATTGCTTATCGAGGGCGCTCAATTCCTCTTCCCCGATGACATCGGCCAGCCCGCGCACCCTCTTTACGTAAGCGTAGCAGGCGAACAACTGGCTTGCGAGTATCGGATGATCCTCACGGGTGTAGCCTTTCCCCACGCCATCCTTCATGATGCGTGACAGGCTTGGAAGGCCGGCGATGGGCGGGTAAACACCGCGCTGAAATAGTTCCCGATCCAGCACGATCTGTCCTTCCGTGATGTAGCCAGTGAGATCGGGGACAGGATGGCTGATATCGTCGGCGGGCATGGTCAGAATGGCCATCTGGGTGATCGATCCCGGCGAGCCTTCAATACGGCCGGCCCGTTCGTAGATGCTGGCAAGATCGGAGTAGAGATAGCCCGGATATCCTTTGCGGCCCGGAATCTCGCCCCGTGCCGTGCCCACTTCGCGAAGGCTCTCACAATAGTTTGTCATATCCGTCAGCAATACCAGCACGTGCTGGCCGCAGTCAAAAGCCAAATGTTCCGCCAGGGTCAGGGCGACGCGCGGCGTAAGGAGACGTTCCACGCTCGGTGCGTCAGCTAAGGAAAAGAACATGGCGGCACGGGCAAGGGCGCCGGATTCCCGGAAATTACGGATGAAAAATTCAGCCACATCATGCTTCACGCCCATGGCGGCGAAGACAATCGAGAACTCAACCTCTTCTTCCAGCAGGCGTGCCTGCCTCATGATCTGGGCAGACACACGGTCGTGGGGCAGACCGTTTCCGGAAAAGATGGGCAGCTTCTGGCCTCGGACCAGCGCATTCATCCCATCAATGGCAGATAAACCGGTCTGTATGAATTCCCGCGGATAGCGCCGCGCATAAGGATTTATGGGCATTCCGTTGACATCACGCCGCTCGGCGGAGAGCGCGGGTGAACCGCCATCTGCCGGGCGGCCGAGACCGTCAAACACGCGGCCCAACATATGCCTGGATACGGGCAGGAGAAAGCTTTCTCCCAGGAAGCGGGTACGCAAGGCCTCGTTCGAGAGTCCCGTCGTACCCTCGAGGACCTGTATCACAGCCTGGCTTTCGGAAATGTCAAGGACGCGGCCCAGACGGGAACGGCAGGTGGAATCGAGAATCTCAACAATCTCATCGTAACCCACATCACGGACCCGTTCCACTACAACCAACGGTCCCTCGATGCGTGACGAACCTATGTACTGCAATCCCCGGTCTTCTACGTCGAAGGTGGTGTGCATGGTAAGGTGCCCTCCTTGGTATACTCTTTTGCAAGCGCTTCCGTCTCTTCCGCGATCATCTGTTTCAGTTCCTCAAGTTTTTCGAGTTCATCGTTGCCGAAAGCCGACTTCGCCCGCATTATCTGTGGTACACAGTTTAAAGAACGGATTCGCATTAGCGGAACCCCTCCCTGGATCAAGTCACGGCCCCTGTGATAGAAGGTAAGTATGATACGCAGAAGGGCGACCTGCCGTTCCGGCGCACAGTACATATCGTTTTCGTCAAAGGCGCTTTGGGCGAGAAAACCGTCTTTCATGATCTCGGCAATAAAAAGGATCAAGCGTTGCCCGTCGGGCAGGACATCCGGCCCCACGAGTTGAACGATCTGCTGGAGACGTTCTTCCCGCTGGAGCAGCGTCAGTGCTTCCGTGCGCAACTCGACCCAGTCGGGAGCTTCTTTCTTCCACCAGAGATCCACATCTTCCACGTACTCCGAGTACGAGTGCAGCCAATGGATCGAAGGGTAATGCCGCGCATTGGCCAGCTCTGTATCAAGTGCCCAAAAACAGCGGATAAAACGCCGCGTGTGCTGGGTGACAGGTTCGGAAAAGTCGCCGCCGGGCGGGCTAACCGCTCCGACGATGCTTACCGAAGCCCGATCGCCAGCCAGGGTGGTAACAGCACCGCCGCGCTCATAAAACTGCGCGAGCCGGGTGGGCAACGATGCCGGGAAGCCTTCTTCCGCGGGCATCTCTTCCAACCTTGCCGCCAGTTCGCGCAGGGCCTCCGCCCAACGGCTCGTCGAGTCGGCAAAGACCGCCACGGATCGGCCCATGTCCCTGTAATACTCCGCCAGGGTAATGCCTGTATAAATTGATACTTCCCGGGCCGCCACGGGCATGTTCGAGGTGTTTGCAATGAGGATGGTCCGTTCCATCAGGGGTCTGCCGGAACGGGGATCTTTCAGTTCCGGAAACTCACGGAGGACCTCAGTCATTTCATTACCCCGTTCCCCGCAACCGATGAACACAATGATATCGGCATCAGACCATTTCGCGAGCTGGTGCTGGGTGATCGTCTTTCCCGTGCCGAATCCTCCCGGGATTGCAGCGGCACCGCCCTTGCCGATGGGGAAGAAGGTGTCAATGATGCGCTGCCCCGTGATCAGCGGTTCGGTGATACGCAACCGTTGGCGAATGGGACGCGGCACCCGCACCGGCCATCGCTGAAGCATCGTGATATCATGCTGTCCTGTTGTTGTTTCCACAACGGCCACAGTGTCGACAATTTTATAATTCCCCTTATCGACAATGGAACGGACCGTGCCGGAAAGTTCCGGCGGTACCATGATCAGATGATCGACCAGCGGCGTCTCAACGACCTTGCCTATGGCCTGGCCTTCCGCTACCACCTCACCGGGTTTTACAAGGGGCTCGAAGGTCCAGAGTTTCTCTGTATCCAGAGGATCCACCTTTTCGCCACGCCGTATCCAGGCGCCGCTACGAGCCTGGATACCGGGCAACGGGCGCTGTATACCGTCATAAATGTTGCCAACGAGCCCGGGGCCAAGCCACACGGATAGAGGCGCACCCGTGCACCGAATTGGCGCTCCGGGCTTTATCATAGTGGTATCCTCATACACTTGAATGGTGGCATGATCGCCAACCAGCTTCACCACCTCTCCCACCAAGCCCAGGCTGCCTACCTGCACAACTTCATACATCTGTGCCGCGTACATGCCCGCGGCGGTCACAATGGGCCCGCTGATGCGGATTGCCATAGGTTCAGTAGTCATGGAAGCAATGGTCATGGGTTATTTCCTCCTGATCCTGTTTTCGGGACAAAGTTCGCCTGCATTGCTATCTGTCGCCTCAGTTCCGGCCATAACCGTTCCAACCTCTTCAAAAAGCGGTTATCCCACACCTGGCGAGCTTCTCCATCCTCAACGATAACGCCGCCTTCTGAAGTGTCCGGTGCGTTCGCGATCGTGATGCTTACCGGCCGCCCGACTCTGCCAGCGATCTCCTCCGCCAGGGCACCGCCCAGGATGGCCTGGTCTGCGCCTGACAACTTCACGACAAAGGCATCGCCTTCCATCTGGCGTATCGGATGAGCTGCAAGGGCGATCACGGTCTCGCGATATTCAAAACCTTCTCGGGCCATCAATTGTTCACTCGCTTCTTCGTATATTGTCGCGAGCAACGCTTCAACTCGGGCCGCGCGCAACCGGTCGATCTCGACGGGAACCGTGGCCAGGATCATCTCACTCTGGTGAGCAGCCTCTGTACGGGCATGATCAAGCCGCTCCTGCCTCAACCGGTCCGCTTCTGCGGCAGCGCTGGTCAGAAGAGCTTCCGCGTCCTGTTTCGCGCGAATGACAATTTTTTCAGCCTCTCTCCCGGCATCTGCCAGGATCTCTTCACGCAATTTTTCGGTAGAGCTTTGATCCGTCGTCATCCATATACCCCCTTAACCAACACTCACTCCCACAGCTTCCTCTACGAATTCACGCAGGCTCTTACGCCCTGGCAGTGGTCCTTCCGGCCCGGGTATCTCAACGATCAGCGGCCGTTCCCTCTCCAGTCGGATCATCTCCACCTGTGGCCTGATCCATGCTGCCACCTTTTCGGTGATGATGATCACCCCGCAGTCAGGTCGCTCTGTCGTTTCATCGATAGCGGACCGAGCCTCCTCTGCCGTTACTACAACCCGCGCGTTTATGCCTGCCAAACGGAAACCTCGCGCTGTGTCCTCGTCGGCAATACAATAAAACTTCACGATAGGCCCCTTATATCTTTTGTATCAGCATCATAGCGATAGCAAAGCCCAGCACTGCAAGTCCCTCTGCCAATGCCACGAAGAGGATACTGCGGGTCAAAAGCTCCGGTTTCTCCGCCGCCGCACCGAGCGCCGCTGACCCTATCCTTCCTACGGCGGCGCCTGCGCCGAGAACGCTTATGGCGATGGCAAAAGCTGCAGCCGCGCCCAAGCCGATGGCTCTGTACACTGATATCGTGTCAGTAGGGGCACCGCCGCCATGCGCAGTTTCTGCCGCTAAAACTACAGCACCAGGCAGTATCATCCCCATCAGAACCGCATTGATTAGCCCAATTCGCCGAAATAACAACTTGGTCATATTACACCTCCAATATTTTCTAAGATTGTGTTACGCTCTCCGGTATCCCGTTTATAGTGTTTGTTGCGTTCCTTGAGTTTATATAGTTTCTCTGGTCTATTTGGTCTTAACATTGAACATTGAACATTGAACATTGAACGTATCCTCCCTTACGCCTAACGAGGTTTGTCTTCTACACCGCCCGGGGTCAGACGGAACGGCTCAAATGGTTCACCGCCGCCGGAAAAAAACTTTCCAAAGAACTCATAATATTCGAGACGCAGCGCCTGTACCGAAGCAATGACCCCCTCCAGGACAATGGCTATAAGGTTCCCGAAGATAATGACCAACGGACTCCATACGCTGCCCCCGGCAGAACCTCTGACCTCCCCGGCCACCATAAAAGCGGCGAAGAGCAGCGCCGCGTGGCTCATGGCATAGGCCGCAAGACGCACAAAGCTTATGGTGTTCGCAAGATAACTGAGAATGGCCTCAAAGGCACCGACGCACGATTCGATAATAGCCCCTCCCATTCCGCCGTGTGCACCACCGTGCCCACCGGCCTTGCTCCTCATGAGATGCTCTATCGGTTCCTTGACAGACCAGCCTATGATGGGTACCGCGAGAAAAAGGATGGTGCATATGCCCATGAGTCCCCACGACCGGATGGTCGCCCCATAGATCAGGAGAACCAGCGTACCCCAATAGAACAAGAGGCCTATGAGGCCGAACTTGTCGAGGATCCCCCCGATGATATCGCCTTTTCGAAATAGATTGACGACATTCAGTATGAGCCCGATGCTGATCAGCGCTATACCGATGCCGATAGCGCCGTACATCAGTTGTATGGGATCGCCTTCCAGGGGGTCATGCCAGAGCGCGTATTTCTTGAGCGTTTCGATGCCGAAGTAACTCCCGTACACCGCGCCGAAGATGATGCTGGACAGTCCCGCAGAGATAAGGAGCACGCCGATGTCCTGCACCTTTTCGGATCGTCCGGCCCTGATAAGGGCGATCAGGCCGCAGGCGGCAAGGACCGCTCCGTGCCCCACATCACCGAACATCATGCCGAACATTACTATGTAGCTGAGGGCGACAAACAGCGTGGGCTCCAGCTCCCGGTAGTTCGGAAGACCATAGGCTGATACCAGCATCTCGAAGGGGCGTAAAAGCCACGAGTGCCGGAGCAACACGGGCACCTCTTCACCGGTTGAATCGTCAGGGGGAGTGGCCTCAAGCACATACCGGCCGCCGGTAATCTCTTCCATATGCCGTTTTACAACCGCCACTTCGCTGGCCGGTACCCATCCCGCTATCAGTACCGTCGTTTCTGTCCGGGGAAATTTCTGGCTTGCCTCCAGAAGTTGGCACTCCATATCCGCAAATTCCTCGATCTCAGCCAGGGTGGGGGCGAGCTCCGCCGCGATCGTCTTGAGCTTGCCGTTCAATTGCTCCAATTCCGCCTTCAACTGTTCTTGTTCTCGCTGCGCCTCTTCGGACGTTCTATCCACCGTCGAACCTTTGACAACAGGAAGCATCTCGCGCTGAAAACCCGCCTGTTGCAGCGCCTTTTCCAGCGCTGGTTGTCCCAGCCGGGTGGTGATGGCAAAAAACCGCTGTTGTCCTTTTTGTCGGGTCAGGGGAAGCAGCGCCACATTATCACCAACCTCTTTTTCAAGACCCTCAAGGTTCTGCTCCGGCAAGCTCCCTGTGACAAAATGGAGAAAGGAATATTCGTCAAGTCCGGTGAGCGGGATCTCGAACCCACGATAGGGTGATACTCGCTCGTACATGACGGTTAACTCCTTCTGACGCTGTATGAGACTCTGGCGGTCTTCCAACAAACCGGAGCTGCGCTGTTCTATGGAAAAGAGGGTCGCTTCGGCCTCATCGGCGGTCATCGCCGGTAAAGGCGCCTGGGTTAAACCCTCCTCCCTGCGCTCACGTTGCCTGTTGGACAAGGGAACGATCTCCAGTGATTGGCGAAGCGCCTGAATACGAGTGCGGATACGATCATATCTCGTCAGTTCCCCGGTGAAATCGGTGGGAGCGAAAAGCGCCGTATCAGGATCGGAACGCGTGCGCGTCAGGTGCACGGCCCCCAACGCGCCCAGTCCCTTGAGCATCTTCCGCTCGTCCCGGGCAAGCACGATCGCGTGTACTCGCATCATTGGTACCGTCCTAAACACCGGCTACCTCCACAACAGTTTCAGCGTTTGCTGCGCTTATCGAGTTCATGATGGCTATCCCGTTCCGTTTCACCTTTCACCTTTCACATTGGTTCTCATGCAACCTTCAACAAATCAGTTCGTGGTATCAAACGTCCACGTATTGTCTCACCGGCCATGCCTCCCCGGATCCCCTCGGAGATCGTGATGAGGTTCGCCACTTCTACACGACGAAGTCCCGCGTAACCCATAATCGCCCCCAACCCCATGTGGCTTCGGCGAAAAGCCATATTTGCCAGACGAAAGAATCGATTCCACGCAAGTCCCTCCAGGACAGATGCATCAACGGCATTCGATCCGTCGCCCGTTCCCCATTCAAAAGGTACTGAATCGAAGATGCGCTCTCCGACGCGGCCCACCGATGTATAGAGATCAGGGTCGTTGAGCATGGCGGTAAAAAGTGAACGCTTGATCCGGGTCCCTTCGACATGGAACGGCTGCAGCATCGATGGCGCCAGGCCATAGTGGAATCTTCCCCGTGCTATTAACATCAGGTGGAAGATATCAATTTCCTGATGCACCATTGGCGTTATGATCTCCCGGTCTTCCTGCGAGAGTTTCTCCATTCTGAATACCAACCCCTGAAAATAACTGCAGTCCAGTGCTGCTTCAAAGAAGAACGGTCGGGGATTGTCGCGATAGATCTCGAGGGCCTTCTCCATGTTCCTCCTGAGGATCCCCTCCTTTGGGAACAGCCGGACAAAACCTTCCGGAGATTCCACTTCCGCCAGTCCCCGGATATCAAGTGTCAGCTCCTTGGGGAGAGGTATGAGGTATTCGTCGGGGTCCTCGATGGGGACCTTTGTTAAAAATGCGCGGATCAGCACCTTTAAATTTTCCATCTGAAACCGGACGAGCGTCCAATTAATGAGATTAACTCCCGGGCCTGATATATTAGCGCGGAATCCTGATAATTCGCCGGCAAGTTCATAGACCAACGAGCGCTGGAAATCAAGGACTCCGCTAATCTGGGACTCTGGAAAGACCACATGAAAAAATTCCCCAAGACTTCCGATGCGACACAGACTGTCGAGGCGCTCAGCCTCAGCCATGCGGCTTTTACGGCCATGAAGACGGGCAGCGAGATAATCCATATCTTTTGTTGTTCGCCACGTCGGTGCAGCGACCGAAGTATCGCCTGGGTCGACTATGTTTATTCGCATACGCAACGGACCACCCCTTCTATAGCCGATTTCCTGCTTGCCGGCTCGAGCTGGATCTGGCTTTCAACCTTAGCAACGGCGTCAGCCAAAAGGGTTTCTTTCTCTTGCTCGGCCTTTTCTACTGCATCCTTTATGATCCTTTCAGCCTCGATGAACGCCTCCTGACGGGCCCGATCAACAATTTCCTGTCCTTTTTTTTGAGCGTCTGATACAATGCGATCCGCTTCAGTCCGGGCTGCTTCGACAGTAGTCTTCGCTTCATCTTCCGTCGCGACTATCTTTTGGATTATATCCTGCATGGTAGAGCCTCCATAGAAAATGATCTCCTGCCGTTACGCTACACGGCTCACACTTGCCATTGTTTTCGCAAGGCTGTCCAGCCTGAAACGCTTGATTACCTCATCGCCTACCAAACGGGCAGCCTCGGCGTGCCCGACAAGATCCGTATTAATGGTGACGTGGTAAAGCAATGGGTCATCGACCTCTCTGTCGAAGTTATCCTTTATGTAGCGCCTGCGTGCCTGGTCCTTTTTCTTGATATAATGGGCGGCTGATCTCTCATCGTAACCAAAGACCTTCTGCGCCTGCTCGATCCTCTTTTCAAGCGACCCTGTCAGGCGCACATGAAAGACGTTCTTCAGTTTGCTGGTGACGACGCTGCTCCCCCGGCCCACCAGAATAACATTCCCTGTTTTCGCAAGGCGCCGGATCGTTGCGTTAGTCTGTTCAACAAGCGTCCAGGTTGAAGGGTGCAAACCCAGCAGCTCCTCAAGCGCATCGGTCAGCATCGCCTTGTGGTCTTCCTTCATGAAATCGCCGATGTTCTTGCGGTGGTTGTGTTCCTCCAGCACTTTTGCCACGAGATGACGAGAGAAAACGGTCCATACCTCATGAGACGGAACGTGTGCCTGCAGGTAGTCCGCCAGCTCGGAAGCGACCGTAAGACCGCCCGCACCTTCTGCCCGTGAGATCGTTATTGCCGGTTTTACGGAAGCTTCGGAAATACTTTTGCCCTTCTGGAAAAAGTGACTTTGAATGTAAGACCTACATTTTTCGGAACTGATATTCTCCCACATTTCTCAGCTCTCCTTTTCCTGTTTCTTTTCTTTTTTCATAGCCTCTGCCGAAGGCCTTATGAGAACGGTCTTCCATCACTCCAAATGTTTTCCGAGATTAATGAACTCTGAACGGTCGAAGCCGGTTGATTTGAAAAATGAAAGCATATCTATGGCATCCCACCGCACTGCCGTGTAAATATCCTGAATCCCCTTTTTTCTAAAGTATTCAAAGAGCTTCTTTGCCAATGCCTGTCCTATGCCTATACCCATACACCGGGCACATACACCGACTACGACAATCCACCCGCTCTTTTCAATCCCGAACCCCGGTCCCTTGATCTCGCCTATAATGAACCCTACGACCCCTTCATCCCGTAAGGCGACAAATCCGGCAACATCCTGTTTTTTGAGGTGAGCTTCTATGCTCTGTGTCCATGCCTTCGAGACCTTTTTCTTTGTGATGGACTCCTGGATCTCAATTATCTGTGGAACGTCTTTAACGGTAATCTTCCTGACCCTGACCCCGTTCATCATAATTGTCTCCTCAATCGATACGTATGATCTTAACGTGCTTCCCTATCCACTCAGGGGGCAGGTAGACACGTCCGGAGTTCCCGCTCTGCTTTACTGCCTTTTCAAGCATCTCCTCACCATAGACCTCAAACTTGACCTTGTCCAGGATGTTCCTTAGGTCATCAGCGGATTTTACGGACTTTAATATCTTTGCACCCATCGATTACCCTTCCTCGGATGAATATATATATATAGTTATAATATAGCTGTATTATAATTATATTTTAGCGGTTCAATTTGTCAAGTGAAATTTTAATATAGCGCATTAACTCATAAAAAATGTTACCCGGAATAACAGACGGGCAATTTTGCGAACTACCGATATACCCCGGAAGGCGTCATATACCCGCACCTTGACCGCAGCATAATAGTGAATTATAATAAAGAGATAGGGTTGAATAAAAATTAATGATGGCGGAGATGATGCCACATATCCCAACCAACCTCAGGAGGTGCTCATAAAGAAAACAGTTAAAAAATTGCTGGGGGAGTTGAGCGGTAATCTGCCTGAAGTCCCTTTCGAGGTAAGGTTTTGGGATGGTGAAACAGAAATGTACTGCAACAGCATCCCCGCTTTTACACTCACATTCAACACCAAGACTGCGGTAAAACACATCTTCAGTAAAGGCACCCTCGGATTCGGGGAAGAATATGTTGCCGGTAACATCGATGTGGATGGCGATTTCCAACAGCTTGTCCGTCTCGGTATTGACCCCCGTTTTCAGGACATAAAACTTTCCTTGAGCACCAGGATAGCCATTTTTCTGCAACACCTCAAATCCGTCAACACACTCAAAAGATCGCCAGGGAACATTGCACATCACTACGATCTGGGAAACGAATTCTATAAGCACTACCTTGATGAAAGCATGGCATATTCCTGTGCCTATTTCAGAAGTAAAGAGGATTCCCTTGAACAGGCGCAGCAGCAAAAGTACGAACATATCTGCAGGAAGCTTCAGCTTAAGGAAGGAGAAACCCTGGTAGATATCGGATGCGGGTGGGGCGGTATGCTTCTCTATGCCGCTCGTCATTACGGGATAAAAGGTTTCGGTTGCACCCTTTCCCGCCACCAGACTGAATATGCGAGGTCAAGAGTGGCCGAGGAGGGATTAGAAAATGACATTACCATTCGTCTTGAAGACTACCGTAACGTGAAAGGCCAATTTGACAAATTCGTTTCCATCGGTATGTTCGAGCACGTAGGAAAAGGTTTTATCCCCACGTTTATGGAAAAGACAAGGCACCTCTTGAAACCGGGGGGCATCGGTCTCCTTCATACTATCGGCAAAGAGTGCGATACCGCCGAGGATCCGTGGACAATGAAATATATATTCCCGGGAGGTTACCTCCCGATACTTGATCATATAATCCGCACCATGGGCAAACAGGGGTTAGTCCCTGCAGATATTGAGAACCTTCGCCTCCACTATGCAGCGACTCTCGACGAATGGAGCAAACGGTTCGAGGCGAACGCACAAAGAATAGAAGAGATGTTCGACGATAGATTTGTCCGCATGTGGCGCATGTTTCTGAACGGCAGCGCAGCGGCCTTCCGATGGGGCAGCATAAGGCTCTATCAGATACTTTTTACGAACGGGCTGAATAATTCGCTGCCGATGACGCGGGAGCATTTCTACCGGACTTAGATTACATGACAATGTCTTTTTTCCATTGACAGGGCTTGCCCACACACAGCCCGCACAAGAGACTTTCTCTCCAGCAGACTCACCTGGGTATAATACATGCCGGACTCCGGCCTCGGCGCTTTCATTTACGGCTTCTTTCCTCAGGATCTTGTGGTGAGAGTTGCAGGGCCGGAGCGAGCATTCCGGAGCTGATAATTCTCGGTTCGATGTTCAGGAAGAAACTTGTGTTTGCCTTTGCGGTGAATGTCTTCTTCGTTGCCATTGCAGCAGGTTTCCTGGTATAATGGTTGGTATACTAAACCGATAAAAAACAATTCAGGAGGTGTACTGTGTCGCATAAGAAAGATGAGGACGATCTCCAGCTGAAGGAATACGAAGAGTACGGTGAGAACCGAGGGAACAAGGGATAATAAAATCCTGTTCTGATCACCGCCCTGGCCTGGCAGGACCTCGATGAAATGGTAAACTTACCGGATAAAAAGATACCTGATCTCATCCGATCCTTTGGACGAACTGTAGAATCGACATTTGGTCCGGCATGTGAAGCGGAACACATCGTATTCGGCGCTCAGATGCCGGGCTACGGCGCACGATCAATACCGGAAAGCGTTGTAAGGCGATGGATATCCTTTATGAAAGAGAGAGGTATTGTGCGGGTATGCTCTCTTCTTGCTCAAAGCCAGCTCGCATACTACATGGTGGACCTGTTGAGGGTATACGGGGGAGAGTTTGGAGCCGCCCGCGTACTGAATGCGCCTGTCGAGGATTACCATCTTTGCAGGGTAGAGATGCTGGGGAAGATCCTTCTTTTTCTAAAAGAATCCGATGCGGAGGGTGAGCCTGTCGTTGTTCACTGTGCGGGCGGAAGAGGAAGGACAGGCTTTGTCCATGCTGCATGGCTTGCTTACGGGCGCGGATTTTCTGTTGAGAAGGCGCTCGAAGCAGTAAAGAAGATGGGAAGAAACCCCTTTGAGGCAGTGGAACACGGAACAGCAAAGGAAGAAGAATTGTACACGCTCCTTCGGTTGTGCGCAGAGGATCGCTAAAAATAATACCTGGCCCTGAAATCTACCCGGTAGTCGTTCTGCTTCTCGCCGTATTCGGTGCCGCGGGTGCCGACGATCGGCCCTCCCCTCAAACGAAACTCACAATCGGTAATCCCCGTATAGGTCAATTCGGACATAAGCGAAAAGCTCTTGTCGTCTGCGTTGGCGATCATCGTGACTGCAGGCGTCCAGTACAATATATCAAAAGGGTCTTTCTGGCTGATGCGGAGATAGAAATAATTCTTCCCCGGGTTCATCCGTCCATACATATTCTGCGTGAGATTGATCGCCTTGTTGAGCATGCCGGGATTCCCGGTTGCAGTATACATCCCGTAGCCTTTATCAATGAACGAGAAATAGTCTCGCATCTCTTTCGGGTTATAGCCTGTTCCGTTATGATAATATTCAAGGATAAAGGTGGTGTCCTGTTGTGTCAGATACCGCAAGCCGATGAGGTAATTGACGGCATCATAGGTTGATCGCGACGTGTTCCCGTTGCCGTCAACTGAGGTTTGCGTGTATCCGTTTATCAAAGAGCCCTCTCCATGTATCTCCAGGTTCGTCGTGATATTTTTTGAAAAGTCCATCCCGTAACGGGTGGTCCTGCTCCCGCCGGTGAGGAACATGAAATCAATGTCCGTATCAAGGAAGAGAAAATAGAACTTTGATGCAAAATTCAGATGGTCCACCTCTCCGAAATCATCATTGACGCCTGAATAAGCAGGAATGAGCACGGGCGTAAATGAAAATGTCTTTAAATGTCCCTCTGTGAAGCTTTTCGTATAATCGACGGACGCGACGACGAACCCCTCGCGGGAAAGCTCGGGGTCATTGGGGTCCTTTTGCCTGTCGAGGAACGCCGCGGGGTTCCAGGCATAGCCCTTACCCCAGTTCATTGTCTTCTTCCCTGTGTCAATTATCAAGGAGGAGGATGGCTTGAGTGACAGGTATCCCTCGAAGATGCTGGTCTTCGTGGTCTCGTATTGATAGGAATTGAGATAATTCGTATAGGTCTTTACGTATAACCTTGAGATGCCCTTCTCCAGGCTCCCTTCCAGTTGCAGGGTACCGTTGTACTGTTCTGTCGTGCCTTTCGCATCTCTATCATAAAAGTTGAGCTTATAGAGGGCGGCATTCTTATCAAGACCGAAGACGATAGGATAAAACTCCAGATAACCGCCGACGTGATAGGGCTTCTTTTCTATCTCCGAGACATCGAATGTATATTCCTCGGCAAATAATACGTGAAAGGTAAAAGGTGAAAGGTAAAAGGTGAAAAAGAAAATACAAAAAACAAACGCCTTAAAAAAACCCCTGACCCCTGACCTCTGACCTCTGACCTCTCTCACAGTAGTCTTACCTTAACGATTCCATCTTCGGCATAAAGGTCAGCGTGAAGACCTCATCCTTAAACTCCCTCTTTTTGATCTTTGCGAATATCATAACGGATTTATAGCCTTTATAGAGGGGGCTGTCCGTTTCGAGCACCGCGGGCCGCACGATCCCGCCGCCTAAATCCTTCACGTCCTTGAAATAGAGGGTCTTGATCAGCAGGCCTGCCTCGGTGAGGCATTCGATCTTTACAGGCAGGGATTTCTCTTTCTGTACCCACATCTTCAGCCGGTCATAGGCAACGGTCTTCGTTTTCGCCTTCAGGTGGAGGAGATACTCCTTCCCCTGCTCCTCAACCTTTTCCGCATTATATTCAACGGCATAATCGAGGCTCAGTATGTCCGAATTATTGAACACGCCTCCGACGACCGACTGGAGGCTTGTAATGCGGACCGGTTTCCCTACGTTTGGAATATAAAGCCACATGTTGTCGCCGAGCCGAAGCGTAGTCCTTCCCTTTTCGCTCGCCGGCGCGATAAACAGACCCGCCACCTTTTCTCTCCCTTTTTTCACCGTATAGTAGGTGAACTCCTTTTTCCGGCCGTCAGGTTCAACATTGATGATCTTCCGGTAGGACTCATAGGATTCCGGGCTCAGGTTCCTGTCGATCTGCTGAAGAAGCTTGTTCCCGTCAACGGCATATGCCGGTATGGCAATAAACAGGGCAAACAAAAAGATCAGCGCTTTTTTCATACTTTATCTCTCCTTTGTCATTTCACTTTTGACATCGTTCGTCCCGGATTCGGCATAAAAAAGTGTCGGGTTATCATAGAGAAAACCGTCGTGAGGCAAGGAAGCTTGGTCTTTTGCTTTCAAGCAAAAGTTCCGAAGCCGAACGCGAGCGAATGGAGCCGCTGGAGCGTAATGAGCGTGTTTTCGAAGGATAATCCGACACATATATTTTGAAAGATCTGGTTTAATCATACATGCCTCAGCGCCTTGATCGGCTCCATCCGCGAGGCCTTGAAGGCCGGCTGGAGGCTTCCGATGATCGCCACCCCTGTAACGATCAGGGAAACAACAAGGAGATCCGATACGTCTATCGTCGGCGAGAGCACAAGCCCCGTCTGCCTGCCAAATTCAAAGGTGATCTTAACCGCCCTGAGGATAAAGATGATTATCAATCCTGCTGCGTTGCCGATTATGGCGCCGAAGACGCCAAGACAAAATCCCTCGATAAGAAACATGGAGAGAATCTTTCCCGGCATAGTGCCGATCGCGGAGATCGTGCCGATCTCCCGTATCCTCTCGTACACAGCCATGATCATAACGTTCATAATGCTCACAAGCACAATAGCGATAAGCATGAGCTTGATAAAGAAGGTCATGATGTCGATCATGCGTGCAATATTGAAAAACGGTGAAAGGCCTTCCCATGTATGTACCTCGAAGGCAGGCTTTCCCTGTTTATTGATTTCGCCTGAAAGCATGGCGTTCAGGGTATTGTAGACGGCGTTAAGTTTTCCAAAATCCTTGAGGCGCAATGCGATCTCGCTTACTTCCATCCCATCCATCCTGAGTATCTCCATGGCGTCTTCGATGTGGAGATAGCCGTCCCTTCCTCCCGGTCCTGTAGCGCTCTCAAGGACGCCCCCGATCCGAAGCTGCTTTCCATTCACCGAGCCGTCTTTGTTGGTAGCGATGATCACTATCGTATCGCCCACATTTAATTTCATCCCTCTTGCAATCAGCTCCGGTATGATAACCTCGCCTTTCCTGATAGCCTTTTCGCCCTCTATTATCCTTGAAGCAAGGAGGGGAACCGTTTTCAGCTCCTTATCAGGATATACCCCGTTGAGCCTTATATTGGTCGTCTCCGTGAAACTGCTGAACATGCCGCCGAACTTTATCCTCGGCGAGTAGGCGGCTATTTCCGGTATTCCCTCGAATGTCTTCTCCAGCTTTGCCATAGCCTCGGGCTTCATATTCAACGTGAGGGGCAGATTATCGATTGAAGCCACATATCCTTTGCGGTGAATCTGGAGATGGCCGAGCATGGAATCGGTGATCTGGCCTATGATCATATTTTTGAACGAACCCGATACGGCGACAAAGACAAGGACAAAAAGAACGCCTATGGCAATGAGCGATGCGGTAAGGATCGTCCTTCTCCTGTAGCGCCTTAAGTTCCGCAGGGCTATTTTAAAGAGATTACCCATTGCCGTTGCCTCCTTTTGTCTTTCTGTCAACAATTGTGCCGTCCTGGAGCGTGTATATGATCTCTGCCTCTCCCACGATCTTCTGGTCATGGGTAGAGAAGATAAAGGTCGTCTTGAACTCGTCCCGCATCTTTTTCATCAGGTCGATTATCATATAGGCGGTCTTTGAATCAAGGTTCGCTGTAGGCTCATCGGCAAGGACAAGCCTCGGATTCGTTACGAGCGCCCGCGCAACGGCAACCCTCTGTTTTTGTCCTCCCGAGATCTGGTCGGGGTATTTGTCTTTCTGGTCCAGCATCCCCACTGCATCAAGGAGCTTCTTAACCCTTTCTTCCCGTTCTGCCGCCGGCACGTTCTGGACCATAAGAAGTGGATATTCAATATTTTCGTAGACGGTAAGGACGGGCATGAGATTGAAATCCTGAAAGATAAAGCCGATATGTTCTCCCCTGAACGATGCGCCCTGTTTGCGATCAAGGCCGGCGACGTCGGCATCGGCAACGGTGAGCCTTCCCTCTGTGGGCTTGTCGAGGCAGCCGATGAGATTCAAAAGCGTCGTCTTGCCGCTTCCCGAAGGACCCACAAAAGAAACGAACGAGGCAGGTTCTATCTCAAAGCTCACCCCGTTTAATGCCCTGATCGCAACCTCGCCAACCCGGTACTCTTTACTGATGTTCTCTGCCTTTATAAGCTCCATAACTTCCTCCATAGACTAAAAACCCCACCCAGGCTCTTAAAGCGGGGCCCATCTTCGATCCATTACCTGCGCCACCCTGACCAGACAGGCACGCCTGCACTGTCCCTCAAAACCAGTACATTGTCGCCTTTCTTTGGATTTGCCGTGAGTCTGTATCCTTATCATTATATGCTTTTCTCAAAATATATCTATAATGTAAGTATTAAGCATCTTTTCACTTTTATCAATATCGCTTTCTTCCATACCTTGGCGGGTCGTACCCCTGAGTGCCGTATCCATCATAAGGGCTGTCGCTCATCTTTTTTATCTGTTCAGTGTTCAAGACGCGCCTCTGCTCGGATTCTGCCCTTTGGGCCATTCGTGCAAACTCCCGCTCAAGATCGTTCAGCTCCCGTTCAAGTTTGTTGATAGTGTGCTGATCGGTTTGCGGATCTTCGGAAACTTTCATGTGTTCAAAACGTTTTTCCATGATCCTTCCCCGTATCGCAACCGAATCGTTCCGGAATCTATCTGCAAGCTCCTGTATCTTTTTGCACTGCTCATGGGAAAGGTTAAGGGTGCCGGCCAAACCGCCCTGCAAGTCGCACAAGTCGGGCAGCTGTCCCGGTTCCCCGGCAAAGACGGCAACACAGAGGGCCATGAAAAACAGAACAAGAGCGGTAACGTAAAGCCGACGCTTAACAGGCGTGCTGAGAATACAACACAGTGTCGTAGCAAACCCTTCTCTTATATCTGTATTTTTCGTTTCCATGTGCACCTCCTTTCTATTTGCGTTTTCTTTAAAGGGTCTTTGTGCGGACCCTGGGTAAAGCCTTGATACAAAGTTGTCTGGATTACATTAAAAAGGGATTAACAGCGAAGCGGGGGTGTTTCTGAAGGAAAATTCAAAACAGTTACCGGGTGATCATCAACGGCTCCTTCAAGGAGGAGAACTGTTGATTTGAAAACAGCAGAAAAGGGTGGTAACCCCGCGTCGCCCATATCATCTGTATGGTTCTGCGAGGTTACCGTGTTAAATATGCAGGGGGTAGAGCATATTACCCTTTTACCATCATCGGGAGGACAGGCATTGGCCGCTTTCAGACCGATCTTAACGGGCGTCATGCCGAGGAAAATGAGTATGAGGATGACCGCTGAGATAATAAAGAGTATATTTCGTTTCCCTGGCATCGTATAACTCTCTTGTTTGATCATATAGCAACATCCATGCCAAGCATGGCACATGCCATTATATATTCGCTCAATGTCGCGCAACGCCTTGTCCGGCGTGCTTTTTCACCAGGAGATACCATCGCGCCCATCAACACAGACAAGAGAAGATCCGGACAGGCCTCGACAATTCTTTCCGGGGAGAGAGCGGCAGGTCGACAATTCTGTCGCATATAAAGCTGTCTCGCTGGAAGCTTGACATAGTGAGGTTATTATGATATATCTCATTATAATGTATATTAATATAATGACAGTATGAATAATAAATCCACGGGGTAACATCATGGAACTCACAAATTTGGATTACTGGAAATCATTGATCAACATAGGTCTTACAAAGGTCCTTGTTTTGAAGGTCTTGTCCAAAGGCCCCAAACATGGATACGGGATATTGAAGGAACTGCAATCCATAACGAGCGGCTGCTGCGTTCCCACCTTCGGGACCATCTACCCCATTCTCAAGGAACTTACGAAAAACGGTTATGCGGAGGTCAGGGAAGACAAGCAGCTCAAGGGCGCTCAGAAAAGACAGGTCTACACACTTACGCCCTCAGGCATAGCGGCTTACGAGGTGGCACTTGAGGCCTGGCGATCCACTATCCCTTATATCTATAAGGCCATCGAAGGTGATGACCTTATCTTTTTAAAAGATATAAAGATGCGTCTCTCCGCTGCCGGGGCTCGCGTCGCCCCCTCCCACGGCAAAGCCGTATGAGCCTACTCTTCTCGCATACTTTGGGTACTAATAAGGGGCTTGACCTACTGAAAAGAGTATCAGGAGGAATCGCTTATGTTTGAGCTGAATAATTTTGTTACTGCCGGTAAGTTCTTTCTGGTTATCGCCGGTGAACTTGTTCTTATTTTTGTTGCAGTTTCCTTTCTTGTGGGGATATTGATGGAATACCTCCCTCCGTCCCGCATCAGGGGCTTTTTATCCAACCGGTTTACGTGGGTGCAATATCTGCTGGGCTCCGGCCTCGGCGCTGTAACCCCTTTTTGTTCCTGCTCAACCGTTCCCATAACTGCCGGATTGCTCAAGGGGGGTGTTCCCTTCGGGCCTATAATGTCATTCCTTTTTGCTTCACCGGTTCTCAACCCGATCATTATAGCCCTGCTTGTCTCGCTATTTGGTCTCAAAGTAACTGTGATCTACATGGTTGTCACATTTCTCGGATCCATGGCAATGGCAGCCCTCCTCTCGAAAATGGGTATGGAAAAGCAGGTCAAGCCGATGGTGAGTTTTCAGACAGCCTCCTGCTGCAAAGAGGGACCGCAAACGCAACCGGCTCCTGCGAAGGTCCAGTCTGTTGCTGCAGGTTGTTGTGCATCTGAAACAGTTCAACCCCTTATTTCCTTAAACACTATTCAGACGGCGGGTAGCTGTTGCACGCCGGAAGCCAAAGCTCCCCCACCTCAAGCTGCGCAGGCCTCTTGCTGCCCTGTCGATTTTGATGAAACCACTGACTCCGCACCGATACCCTTCAAAGAGAAGCTAAAAAGGGCATCGGCGTCAGCCATGGATACATTCAAGGGTGTTTTCTGGTATCTGCTTCTCGGTGCAGGGATAGGGGCGTTTATTTACGGCTTCTTTCCTCAGGAACTTGTGGTAAAAGTAGCGGGGCCGGGCAATCCCTGGTCCATCCCAATCGCGGCAGTTATCGGAGTGCCCATGTATATCCGCGCAGAAACCATTATCCCCATCAGCGCTGCCCTTGTGGGAAAAGGCATGGGGTTGGGAACCGTTCTTGCCCTCATCATAGGCGGAGCAGGGGCATCCATCCCTGAATTGATAATACTTGGTTCCATGTTTAAAAAGAAGCTGGTCCTGGCCTTCGCTGTCAACGTCTTTGTAGTTGCTGTCGTTGCTGGATATTTTGTCGATTGGCTGGTATACTAATGATAGATACATTAAGAGGGGGTGGCAAAACATGTCTATATTTCAAGTGATAGGCTGAGTTACCTGAGTTGATCCCAACGCCCCGACAGTTAGTCGGAAGACACTCAGGTTCATTGATGGAACACAGGTCGCAGTGAGCAATCTCCATGAGATAATGGCAGAGCTTTATTTTGTTGGAAAAAAGGCAAATAGAGAAACCGCAGACGAGATCATTGCCGGATTGGAGGCTATGGGCAATTATGTCCCCACCTCAGAGGTTATCCGGCGGGATTACAGGAATGTCCTGCTGAAGGAATATGAGGAGTTTATTGAGGTTCACGACAGAGAAAAAGACAACAAGATGCCGCCAAATGCCCCTGAAGGAGGAACAAGTCAATGACCGGTAAAATTATTATTTACGGAACCGACAGCTGACCTTTCTGCAGCCAGGCTCGGGCAGCCTATGGGGATAGGGCCACCTACATCAACGTAGATGAAGACCCGGAAAAATTCAAGGAAATGCTCGCCTGCTCCGGCGGAAAGATGGAGATCCCGGTCATAGTCGATGGAGACAAGATAGCGATTGGCTTCGCAGGTGATGTATCCCTGCGAGGAGGCATCCCTCTTTTCGGGGGAACCTGAGCGGTGAAGAAGGTCCCTCGGTGAAGGGCCAGAAATTCTGGAATGTTGAACAAATATTTCCTTACGCTTTTAAGCTATGAGCTATCGAATCCCGCCAGATATTTGGTAAGCGTCCGCCTATTTTCCTCTGTAAGTTCAGGGCAGTGTTCGGGCCCAAGTCCGCCTTCTGCCATCTGGGCGGCGAAGACCGTGCAGGTGGGCCTGCCGCATCGTTTGCAGTTTGACCTTGGAAGGAGCTTAAGTATTGCCATGATCTGGGGCTTCCTTCCCCCCGTGTATTTCGGTGTGATCGTACCCCTGTTCTCCCATGCCTCGTTGATCTGGTCTTTCAACCATGAAAGGATGCGTTCTGCCTCGTCCTCATCCTCCAGCGCGTTGATGGCGATCTCCCTCGACCCGACCTTTATAATCTTGCCATAGTGGCTGAACATCACCTCCGGCGGGTCACTAAAGTATTCCGTGCCGCCGAGCACGGCATTGAGATAGGGCAGTACCTCTGAAATGTCTTCATTCAGTTTGGCGATGCAGTGGACCGATTCGAAGCTCGGGTTGCATACAGGTCTGAAAATCCGTTTTACATATCCGGTCAGGAGCATACAATACGTCTCCGGTTTTCACGCAAAAAGCGGTGCATTCTGGTAATAAAAACAACCTTTATAGCACATCACATCTTCTGCATGTCGGGGCAGCTCTTCATGCAGTTGAAACACAGGTATTGAAAACCCATCTGGAGAACATGGTAGAGACGCCAGTATTCCACATCCCGGAGCAAAACCTTCTTCTCTTCGGGAGAGGCATCCATCAGTTTTGTCCAGAATTGAATGCTCGCACCGAGTCCGTAGGGTTCAAGTGTCCTCATGCACTTCATCACATCGGTCTTTCCTTCTTCGTGTAATGCGCCGGCAGGACAATGCTCCACACAGCGGTTGCACCTGCTGCACGATTCACCCTGTGCGGGCGGGTCCGATTCAAGCCCGAGGTCGGTGAGCACTGCGGAAAAGATCACCTTGTTCTTAAACCTGGGATGATAGACAAGGTTGTTTCTCCCGAATGTACCGAGACCCGCTGCAACTGCTGCGTGGCGCAGGGATAGATCCGCTACGAGCCCCTTCGTTTCCCTGCTCATCTCCATGGGAAATGTCGCCGGTACGGTCATTGCCTTTGCGCCACAGTCTGTTTCCAGAAACCGCGCCATTCTGTAAGAAGATCTCCTGAGAAAATCCATGAGGTCGAGCCTTCCGCTCATAGCGATCTGCGGGCTCGGGCTCTCACAGTTCGAAAGCTCCCTGAAAGCAAGGACAACGATGGACTTTGCTTCAGGAAAGAGTTTTTCAATCGAAGGCGACCTGGGGCTTTGGTAATCCGCAATCGCCGCAATGCCCACATCGTCCGTCCCGATCTCTTTCGCAAAACCTTTGATTTTATTTTTCATGATTTCACCCCTTGTTCTCTCCTTCCTGCTTGATCAATGAACTGTATGCATGTTTCCCTTTTGACCGCCATATCCTTATACCTCTCTCATATACAACAAAGCTCTTGTTTATTCAGGTTCAGTGGTCATGCTCGTCGCCGCTTTCCTCATGGTTAACCTGGCAGTAAAGGTTATTGTCGCAGGTTGCGCTGCTGCACTCGATCTGCAGGGTGCTGTGGTCCACCCCGCTCTCTTTCAGCATCTCCTCGATCCTCTTCTTCGTTGCCTCGACCTCGCCAAGGGTCTGATCGTTGACCAGGATATGGGCGGTGAAGGCGACGTTGTTATGCGCCACAGGCCAGAGATGGACATGGTGGATATCGATGACCTCGGGCATGTCTTTGATCTTCTTTATAAGCGCCTCGACACTGAACCCTCTGGGGGTCAGATTCAGAAAGATGGACAAGGTGTCGCGCACAAGCCTCACACCACCCCAGATGATGATGCCGCCGATCAGAACGCTTGCGATGGGGTCCGCATAGGTCCACCCCGTGAAATAGATAATAATGCCCGATATGATGACCCCTACAGAAGATAGGGTATCGCCGAGGACGTGGAGCCAGACGCTTTTGACGTTTAAGTCCTCATGGCTATGGCCGAGGATAAAGGCCATGACGAGATTTCCCGCAAGGCCGAGGACAGCGATCGCCAGCATTACGGGGATATCGATCGCGGGCGGGGCAACGAGCCGTTCGTAGGATTCATAGAAGATGAGGACAGCGATCACAAGGAGGCTTACGCCGTTGATTAGCGCGGCGAGGAGTCCTACGCGCTGATAGCCGAGGGTGGCGTTCCTGTCCGATGGCCTTTTGCTGATGCGGGCAGCTACAAACCCCAGGGCAATCGCAAGGGCATCAGTGACCATATGCCCCGCGTCGCTTAAAAGGGCAAGGCTGTTACTCAAGTAGCCGCCCACAACCTCGCCAGCCAGGATAAGGACCGTTACGAAGAAGGTAACGGCAAGGCGTTTTTCTCCACTCATGTTCATAATAACCCCCATAACATTTTTACCGCAATCGCATAGAGCACTATCCCGATAATCCATTTCACCTGTTTTGCCTCAAGTTTCCTGTGCATGAGCCATGAACCAACGATGGCGCCTGCTATTGAACCGATGGCAGAGAAGGCCAGAAGATTCCAGCTAATGTTGCCAAGGACTGCATGGCCGAAGAATCCACTCAGCGACGCGAACACAACGATGAAGGCAGTTGTGGCCGAGGCGTTTTTCGGGTCGAACCCGAGCCATACCAGGGCTGGAACAATGAAGTTTCCTCCTCCTACTCCAAGGAGGCCCCCAAGATAACCCGCACCGATGCCGAGACCAATGCCTGTTTTCAATTCCCTGCCTGGCGAGCCACCTGCTTCACTTTTCTTTTTTGGCGAGTAAAAGAGCATCATCGACCCTGCAAACACGAGAAAAAGAACGAAGATGATGATAAGGGCATTCTTGGAAAAATACCTTGTCGAGTATGCCCCGAGGGGAGAGAACAACACGGCGAGAATGATGATCGGTATGGCGGCCTTGAAGTTAACCAATTTGTACCGGATGTAGTTGACAGAAGCGAAGCTCATGCTGATGGCATTCAGGAGTAATGCCACGGCCATGGCCTCAGTCAAAGGGATGCCGAGCCAGTAGAACGTAGGGATAATGATAAAGGCTGCCCCTACCCCGGCGACAGTAAGCACCGTGGTAAAAAGAAAGACCAGGAGAGGCGCAAGCAAAACGGTTGTCATTTCCATAGTAATACCTCCCTCAGGGGCGGGACGCCCTCCGGCCTTTTTCAGCACATGCCGGTTTCTTTCTCTTCACCTTCTATACAGGGAACGCAAAAGAGTCTGCCATCCTTGGTTTCCTCCAGTTTGTTTGTGAAGGTTGCTTCACCACAGCGCGCACAACGCTTCACCTCGAAACTTGTGACGCCCTTCTTCAAGTCCCTCTGAAAAATATCGCTAATGGTAAGAAACTCTGCTTCAGGCAAACCCAATATTCGTTCAACCTGCGGATCTGTTATTTCTGAGGGGATGTCTTGCGGAGCGACACCTTCTTTCCGTTTCCGTACAAAGGGTGACTGGAGGGCCTTCTCAAAGAACTCTGGCTTGAGAGAAACCCGCACTGCCCTCCCGGTTGCAACGTCTATCAAGATAAATGCCATTTTGTTGTAGAAGAGTTTCTTTATATTTCCCTTGCCATAGGTAGCTCCCGTAGCGACCATTACGCCATCGAGAAAACACCCTGCAGCATGACCTTCGCCAGTCTCGGACTCTACAACGAGTTCCTTGTCTTTTGCACGTTCCACGCCCAGGACTTTGAGCGCTGCAAGTCCGGCCCTAAGACCCATGGGCATGGCCGGGCATTTATGCCCGTGAAACTTGAGTGCCACATCATAATATTCGTTAAGGTTTTTCATTGCGCACCTCTTAAAAAACGTTTTAACCTTTACCGGTCGTAACCCGAGCAGGGAATACAGACATGCTTGGCGCCAACCACGCGCAGATATGCATGGGCCGTCAATTCGCCGCAACCGGCGCAGGGTGTAAAACCCATCACTTCAGGAAACCATTGGCCCTTATACGGAGCCACCTCACCGATGGTAAGAACGTCGGCTTCCGGCGCATCCCAGATGAGATTCACCAGTTCCGTTTGTTCTTCCATGGGAATTTCGTCAGGCATAATACCCTGGCCACGTTTCCTCATAAAAGCGGATTCGGCAATCTGTTTTTGCAGTGTGGGTTTGTAACTCACACGCACGGAGCGGTTGGTCGCTTTATCGATCAGTGTAAATGCGAGTTTACCGTAGGGCTCCTTGCGGATATTCCCCTTGCCGAAGGTGCAGCCGGTGGTATATTGCACGCCGTCACCAAAACACATCCCGCCGTGGTCTTCGCCTATTTCCACGATGCCGTAAAGCTGTGTACCGCCGGAGCGTCTCACCCCGAGCTTTCTTAACGCTGCCAGCCCGACACGCACGCCTGCCACGCTGGCCCAGCACTTATGACCATGAAACCTCAGTGCGTCCATCAAAATATCTTTGTCGTCCATTGTTCCCTCCTCTTCGGGATTTAGTAAATCCTGTTTCGAAACTCGATTCAATCCTGTTGCCCCGTACAACAGGCATTTCTATTATTTATAGAACCAATAGGTTTCTGTTCTTTTTTAGTTTTAAGAAATTGTTCAAGCCTTTCCTTATCCTGTTTAATGGTCTCCTCGGGTATCCTTTCCAGCACCGAAAAGACGAGAAACCGTTTAAACAGATCGGAGTTGTCAATACGGTAATGCATCCACTTTCCCTGCTTCCTATCTTTTACCAGCCCTGCTCTCTTAAGTACGCCCAGGTGAAAGGAGACTTTGGACTGTACCGTGTCAAAGGCGGCAACTATATCACAGACGCAAAGTTCGCTTGCTTCGAGAAGCTTGATAATCCTGAGTCTCGTCTCATCGGAAAAGGCCTTAAGGATGTCAAGTAAATCCTTCATCGGCAACCTCCTTACATAATCGCATTAAAGAGATATCCTACTCCCATGATCGTAACGGTCATTATTCCTACAAAGATAGTGAGTAGCTTCACTTTCAGAACCTTTCGCAAGATGATCATTTCGGGCAGGGAAAGGGCGGTTACCGCCATCATGAAAGCAAGTACCGTGCCCAGGGACAACCCCTTGCTCATGAGGGCATAGACGATGGGTATTACCCCGGCCGCATTGGAATAGAGCGGCACACCCACCAACACGGCAATGGGTACTGCAAAAAACCCGTTTCCCGCGAACTTCGTCAGAAAATCCTCAGGTACATAGCCATGTATAAAACCGCCGATGCCGATGGCGATGAGTACAAAGAACCAGATCTTGCCCACGATGTCCTTTGTGTTCCACTGCGCATACTGAACCCTTTCCTTGAATGTTTGGGTCAGAACAGACTGGCTCTCTCCCATTTTCATCTTATAGACATACTCTTCCACCCAGTTTTCAAGCTTCAGCTTCCCTATGATGTATCCTCCCAGCATTGCAACGGAAAGGCCGGTCCCGATATAAATAGCCGTTATCTTCCAGCCGAAGAGGCCCCAGAGGAGTACAACTGCCACCTCGTTTACCATTGGGGATGAGATGAGAAAGGAAAAAGTGACACCTAACGGAACACCTCCCTCGATAAAGCCGATAAATAATGGAACAGCAGAGCATGAACAAAAGGGGGTTGCGACCCCGAGGAGGGCGGCCAGTATATTACCTATAAATTCTTTTTTATGCGATAGTATTTTTCTCGTCTTCTCCGGAGGGAAGAAACTCCGGACAAAGGATATGGCGAATATGATAACAGCAAGGAGCATGAATATCTTAATAGTATCATATATAAAGAACTCTAAGGCACCCGAGAGCTGCGCGCCTTCAGAGAGTTTGAAAAGGTCATACACAACATATTTTGAAAAGTCATTGAGCATCGTCCACATCCTAACATATCAACTTATTTTGATATATTATAGGTCGGGTTTGAAAAGTTGTCAAGAGGATATTTTTTATATCGTTGTGTAGATCAAATAAAAGCCCCCCAGAATCACCAGGGTGCCACATGCCTTCTTTATTATCAGGGACCCCTTGGATTTTTCGTTCCAGTTTAGATACTGCTGAACGAGTTCTGTAAAGGTGCCTGCCAGAACGATGATCGAGCAGTGGCCTACGGCATAGGCCAGAAGGAGCATGATGCCATACCATAGCTGCGTTGATGCAAGCTGAAAGGTGATGCTCAACATGGGGGCCATGTAAGCAAATGTGCAGGGGCCGAGCGCAATGCCGAATATGAGCCCGAGTATAAGGGCAGCCATAATACCTTTACGCTTGATTCCGATCTGTCCCGGACCCGACCACGGCATTGGGATAACGTCGAAGAGGTGGAGCCCCATAAGAAAAAAGACGCCTGCAACGAAATAATTGCCATACCTGCCCACATCGCCCATCATGCGGCCTGCAAGGGCCGTAAAAAGACCAATGGCTGCGATACTCACGAAAAGCCCGCAGGAGAAAGTGCTGGTAATACAAAAGGCCCTTCGTGTCGATATACGGCCTTGTTCATCGATAAATCCCACGATGAGAGGTATGCTTGAGAGATGGCAGGGACTTAAGATAAGACTTAAGATACCCCAGATGAACGATGCACCCAAAGCGATCGCCGGGCTCCCCTC
This sequence comes from Syntrophorhabdaceae bacterium, assembly GCA_028713955.1. Lineage (NCBI taxonomy): Bacteria > Pseudomonadati > Thermodesulfobacteriota > Syntrophorhabdia > Syntrophorhabdales > Syntrophorhabdaceae > Syntrophorhabdaceae bacterium. Next base: position 15,921 of record JAQTNJ010000005.1, on the reverse strand, counting down.
GACCGCCCGCGTGAGAACTATGAAGAACTTCTCCAGCATCAGCGGTTCATCCTGTTTTCTTTTTAGGAGAGATTGGTTTCAGATCGATCCCGAGATCTTTAAAGGCGTTCAGGATCTGTTCCTTCGACATAAACCCCATATGACGGGAAAGCTCCCTGCCGGAGGCATCGTAGAATATCTGGGTAGGGATGGCCCGTATCCGGTATTTCTGACCGGCATTGGGATTTTCCCACACATCGATAAACTGTACATTCAATACTCCGGCGTATTCCCGTTTGAGCTCTTCCAGGATAGGCGCCATCATCTTGCAGGGGATGCATTGCTTTGCGCCAATATCAATGAGAAGGGGCAGTGATGTTGCCGGAGACGGGGGTTTAACAGTTTTAGCCTGTCCGTACACGGTTGTGAAGGAAACGAACAATATACAGATAAGGATAAGTGCAGCGGGTAGGATATTTTTATGGAGACGTTTGCTCATATATTCCTCCAGGGATAATATCGGCCTTATTTATTTGCCAACCTGACCTTGCGAATCACTTGCCGGCGACCTTATCTCACAGGTGGTTGCACAGGAGTATTGAATGACCCCTGAAAGGATAATCAACGCGATCATAATATATCGTTTCATGAAGGCTCCTCTAATATATTCTCTCGTAAATATTTGCTTATCGTACAATTCCATCCAGCCATTCCTCGATTTTACGCTTTATTGCGTCCCTCACCTTTCTCGTCTTCTCAAGCCGTTCCTCATGGGTACCGGTAAAGGCAGAAGGGTCTTCAAAGCTCCAGTGGATTGTCTTTGTGACAAGCCCCGGGAAGATCGGGCACATCTCGGCGCTCGCGGCATCGCAGACGGTCACCACATAGGAAAACAGCTCGCCTTTCTTGAAAAGGTCAAAGGCGCTCTTTGTCTTGTTTTGCGAGATCTCGATGCCTATCTCTTTCATGACCTCAACGGCGAGAGGGTTGAGGACGCCGGGTTCGAGGCCGGCGCTGTGTGCCTCGAATCTGTCACCTGCGAGGGCATTGAGAAATGCTTCAGCCATCTGGCTTCGTGCGCTGTTATGGACACAGACGAACAAGACCCTTTTTTTATCCATTGTACTCCTCCCTGTATTTATTTCCTGCAACTATAATAGCAGACTCCCAGCGGCGTCTCAACGGCATATGGAAAATATTTTCTCTTTATCCATAAGGAGAGGTGGACAAGGTTGATCAACACCGGCACCTCAACGAGCGGCCCTATAACGGCGGCAAATGCCTGCCCGGAGTTGATGCCGAACACCGCGACCGCAACGGCGATGGCAAGTTCAAAGTTGTTCGATGCCGCGGTAAAGGAAAGCGTGGCTGCCTGTCCGTAATGCGCCTTCGCCTTTGCGCTCATATAAAAAGAAACGAGAAACATGACAATGAAATAGATCAAAAGCGGTATGGCGATGCGCACTACGTCGAGAGGGATCTTCACTATGTATTCACCCTTCAGGGAGAACATGACAAGGATGGTGAAGAGAAGGGCGATGAGCGTAATGGGGCTTATCTTCGGGATGAACCTCTCGTGGTACCACGTCTTGTCCTTTATCTTGATCAGGGTAAAGCGGGTGATCACCCCCGCAATAAAAGGGATGCCGAGATAGATGAAGACGCTCTCGGCAATCTGACCGATCGTAATATCCACCACTACCCCTTTGAGTCCGAGCATGGGCGGCAGGACGGTGATGAAGATGTAGGCATAGACAGAGAAGAAAAGGACCTGGAATATGGAGTTGAAGGCAACGAGTCCGGCACAGTATTCCGTATCCCCTTTTGCGAGGTCATTCCAGACAATAACCATGGCGATACACCGGGCGAGACCGATCATAATAAGACCAACCATGTATTCCGGATAACCTCTCAAAAAGATGATGGCAAGGACAAACATCAGGATAGGCCCCACCACCCAGTTCTGTACCAAGGATAGTGTCAACACCCTGTAGTTTTTAAAGACCTCGCCCAGTTCCTCATACCGCACCTTTGCAAGCGGCGGATACATCATGAGGATGAGGCCGATGGCAATGGGGATATTAGTAGTCCCCGACTGGAACCGGTTCCAGAAGTCAACCACCCCCGGAGAGGCATACCCCCAGCCCACGCCGATGAACATGGCGAGGAAGATCCAGAGCGTTAAAAATCTGTCCAGAAAAGAAAGTTTCTTGCTGAGCTGTTCTGTGGCCATCTATTTGTGCTCCTTTCTATGGATTCGTTCTTTTCTTTCCTTGCAGGACTATTCGTCCTTTTCCTGCAACCGCCTTTCTCCTTGCGGCCGGTCCATTCCCGGCGGCATTATCGCAAAGTTTCTTTTTTTGAACCTCGATCAGCTTCGTGGCATCCGCCTTTACCCAATTGAGGCCGGGGAGCTCTTTTTTCAGGAGTTTTATATGTGCTGCGATTAGTCCATCAAGATGGTCTCTCAGAAAATAATGCATCCACGTTCCAACCCTTTTTCCCTGTATGAGCCCGGAGTGCTTTAAATACGCAAGGTGCCGCGATACTTTGGACTGCGGCTCTTCCAGTACCTCCATGAAGTCGCATACACACAACTCTCCCTTCATGAGGAGCATCATTATCCGCAGTCTCATAGGTTCTGAAAGGGCTTTATATATCTGCGCTATGTCTTCCACGTTGCGACTTATGAATATATCCGCATAAACGGATATAAGAATAAATACTGGAACCCATATTTTGTCAATAGAAAAATCTTGCCAAAAAATACTTGACGCATAATTGGCTTGTTGGTATAGTTGCCAACAATGCAGAAGGAGTTTATATGATAACTGTTGAAGAGGCTGGAATAAGAAGCAATATCATAAAGGCCATGGCGCACCCGGTAAGACTTATGATCGTGGAATACCTGAAAGATAGTTCAAGATCTTTCTCTGAGATCTTCAATCTTTTTACGCTCGACAAGTCCACTGTCTCAAAGCATCTTCTTGTTTTGAAGGAAGCGGGGATCGTGTCTTCGAAAAAAACCGGGGCTGATATGATCTATGCCCTCGAGGTGCCGTGCGTCACAGATTTCTTCGGGTGCATCACCGCGGTTATAGAAAATAACGTACGCAGGCAGCAGGTGTGCCTCTGTAAACGATAGCTGCCTGCCGAAAGGAACTTTTCATGAAAGACCGTTATAAATTTCTCATCCTCCTTGGCGCTTTTCTCGGGGCCTACTTCATCCCTTTTGAAAGCATGAATATTCAGAAGGCTATCCTTGAGTCCTTTTACATGATACAGGATTACGCGCAGAAGCATGTGCTCCTCTGCCTGGTGCCTGCATTCTTTATTGCCGGCGCGATCTCTGTCTTTGTCTCCCAGGCGGCGGTGATGAAATATCTCGGGCCTGCAGCGAACAAATGCCTTTCCTATTCCGTCGCATCCGTCTCCGGAACCGTCCTTGCCGTCTGCTCCTGCACCGTGCTGCCGCTCTTTGCCGGCATCTACAGGATGGGGGCCGGCGTGGGGCCGGCATCGGCATTTCTCTATTCAGGGCCTGCCATCAACGTGCTCGCCATCGTCCTCTCTGCAAAGGTGCTTGGCTGGCAGATCGGCCTTGCGAGGGCCATAGGAGCGGTCGCCTTTGCGTATGTCATCGGCCTTCTTATGGCATTCACGTTCAGAAAGGAAGAAAAGGCAAAACAGGCGATCTGCATGCCTCCGGCAGAAGAACCAAAAAGGAAGCTCTGGCAGGATACGGTCTACATGGCATCCATGGTGGGCATCCTTGTCTTCGCGAACTGGGGCAAGCCCATGGAGACGGAGGGATTCTGGTATGCCATATATGCAGCAAAATGGTACATCACGGGCCTTTTCGGCCTCCTCTTCGGGTATACGATCGTCAAATGGTTCGAGGCAAAACTGATCCCTACAGTCATTACGGGGATTGTCGTTTTGCTTCTGGCCTTTATTTTCCCGAGGTGGCCGCTCCTTCCTTTCGCTACGGGCATTGCCGGGGTAGTGTGGGTGACAAAGACCTCGTCTGAAGAAACGAAAAACTGGATCGACTCCACATGGTCTTACGCCCTAATGATCGCCCCGCTCCTGCTGGGAGGAGTTCTCGTGGCCGGATTCCTTCTCGGTATGCCGGGGACTGACAACGGGATTATTCCGTCGCGGTGGATCGCCGCGCTCGTTGGCGGGAACAGCTTCTTTGCCAATTTTTTCGCATCCATCGTGGGCGCCTTCATGTACTTTGCGACGTTGACGGAGGTGCCAATAGTGCAAGGACTGCTCGGTGCGGGTATGGGGAAAGGACCTGCCCTTTCGCTTCTGCTTGCAGGCCCTGCCCTTTCGCTTCCGAGCATGCTTGTGATACGGAGCATCCTAGGAACAAAAAAGACTTTCGTGTTCATTACATATGTGATACTTCTTTCAACGATAGCAGGGATGGCCTTTGGATGGATAATGGAATAGAGGAGGTATGGGTTATGAAGATACAGATACTCGGTACAGGCTGCGCCAAATGCATGAAGCTCACGGAGAATGCCGAAAAAGCAGCGCAGGAAAAGGGCGTGAGCTTTGAGATCGAGAAGGTAACGGACATCAACAAGATTATGGATTTCGGCGTCATGATAACCCCTTCGCTTGCCGTTGACGGAGTGGTAAAAAGCGTAGGCAAGGTGCTCTCCGTGGAGGAGATAAAGAAACTGCTTTAAGAGGAGGTTACAATGGCTGAAGAAAAAGATGTGTGCTGCAGTGGCAGCGCGCCGACGTTGGTACTGGCCTGTTCCGGGGGATCGAATGTCGGGCAGGTCTCGAACAATGTAATGATCGAGCTGGACAAAAAGGGGGTGGGGAATGCCTACTGCCTTGCCGGCGTGGGAGCAGCTCTTTCGGGATTTATCGAAAGCGCAAGGGCGGTGAAGACGATCGTTATTGACGGTTGCCCTACCGGATGCGGCAAAAAGGCCTTCGAGAAATATGGATTAGAACCATCGCAATATTTTGTTGTCACAGAACTCGGTGTTGCAAAAAAGCACGATTTTAGTAAACTTACCGAAGAGACAGGCGAGGTCCTGAAATCTGTCCTTGAAAAGATATGACGCTTAACCTCTGAGGTTATCATGGACGTAACGATACAGCAAAACGGCGTACAGGAAAGGAGCGCCCTGAAAAGGTTCACGGGGTGGGCGCGGTCCAAAAGGCATATCTTCAACATCGTTCTTGCCTGCGCTGCCGTCGCACTGGAGATATATTACAGCATCTGCGCTGGCGCCTGCTCATATCTGAGCGGAAGCATACTGGGTATCAATCTTGAATACGTCGGCATCGCATATATGGCAGCCATCATCTTCCTGAGCATCCTCAAAAAAGATACTCTGCTTCTTGTTCTTCTTTCCGCAGGCGTGGGGATAGAATTCTATCTCATCGGGTTCCAGGTATGGTACAACACCTACTGCCCTTATTGTCTGGCCTTTGCGGCGATCATCTTCATCCTCTTCTTACTGAACGCTCAACGGGACAGAAAGATGCTCTCTGTCGTTGCGATGGGGCTCGCCCTCATCCTTTTTTCCATCTTTTTCAAGGGTTCTGTGGCGCCTTCTTACGCTTTCAAGGTACCTTATGTAATGACAGCTCTCTGGGTCTCCGGTGGACCTGCAGGATAAGAAGAATGAAATGTTGTTACCGTCTTGTTTGGTTTGCAGTATCCCTGATTCTGGTCTTAGTCTTCCTGATCTCGCCCCCACTGATCCTGGGGAAAAAACTTGCAGAAGGATACCCTGTTTCAAGCGAAAAAGAAATAACCCGTTGCAGCCCCTGTTTTTTTAGTTCCATAAACAGACCCCTGTACAAAATAGCAGCAATGTACAATGGTCATGTTTTGCCTAACCGGGCATTATCACCGTTATTCATCGAGGAGATCCCGGAGTGTGTTATTAATATTAGTCCCGGTCTGGTATCGGGAACCCCTCCTCTGAGATGTTAGCCTTTATTCTCATTGTCGTGTTCTCTGATATGGCGCAAATTAAAAAATGAGAAGGAGGCAACAGATGACAGCAAAAACAATTTTAATAATACGAAAGCATTCTCTTGCAATACCCTTTATGTTCTTTGTTTTTCTCGCATTCCTTCATAGTGTACCTGCCGCCGGCAGTGCCGCTGAAGTGCTCGTTCCTGCCTTTGGCGAAGGCAAAGTAAAGGTGAGGCTCTATACGGATTATTTCTGCCCGCCGTGCAGAGACATGGAACCTGCGATAGAACCGGTCATCAGTGAACTGATCAAAGGCAAGGTCGTCAACCTGACCTTTGCCGACACCCCTTTCTATAAACTTTCATCTCTCTATGTACGCTATTTCCTGTATGCCCTGAACGAGAAGAACGATCTGGAACATGCCCTTGCCGTTCGCAGACTCCTGATAGATGCAGCAAAACAGGGGTTGGACAGCGCCGAGAAACTTGAAGCGCTTTTCAAGGCAAACAAGGTAGCCTTGAAACCCTATGATCCAAAACCGACCTTCGATATTCTGTCAGACTATCTCAAGAAAGACCAGGTCCAGGCAACACCTTCATGCGTTATAGAGACAGACGGAAAAACCGATAAGCATGTAGGAGGAAAAGATATCGTCGACGCACTTAACCGGTTGAAGAAAGCGCAACCGAAGAAATAAAAAAAAACGAAGCCGGCGCCGGACAAAAGAAGGGGTGCGTCGTTACTTTGCCGCCTTTTGTTTGTCGGGAGGCGCACAGCATACCGACATGCCGGATTGTCTGTCGGCACACCTGTTCTGCAGCGCCGCTTCCAGCCTCTTCTTATCCCTATTGGAAGCTCCTTCAGGCATTCGCTCAAATACAGAGAGCATAAGCAGCCTCTTGAACATATCGGCATCGTCAAGCCGGTAGTGCATCCACTTCCCCGCCCGCCTGTCTTTCAGTATGCCTGCCTTTTTCAGTACGCCAAGGTGGAACGAGACCTTTGGCTGCACCATGTCAAGGGCCGCAACAAGATCACAGACGCAGAGCTCGCCGCGTTCGAGGAGCTTGATGATCCTGAGCCTCGTCTCATCGGAGAGCGCTTTGAATGTAGCCGCAAGATCGTTCATAACCAAACCCCTTTCGCGCCGGTTGTATTATTTGTACCCTTCCACATATATGCTCACCACGCAGTCCTCAAGCAACGTGCTGTCTTCCGCTCCTTCAAGCAAAGCCTTTCCCATCGGGTCCTGCGTTTCGGGCCTGATGCACGAAGAGCTGCCCTTAACCGTGGCATTGACAGCCTTAAACCCTGACTCTTCTACAAGCCTCTTATATTCATCGACAAGGATCGCGCCGGCAACGCACCCCACATATGCGTCTACGCTCTGCCGGATGCGCGGCGGCAGCTCTTTCAAAAGGGCCATATCTGAAACGGCTATCCTTCCGCCCGGCTTCAATACCCGGTATATCTCCTGGAAGACCCTCGCCTTGTTCACTGAAAGGTTGATCACGCAGTTGCTTATTACGGTATCTACAGAACTATCTGCCACCGGCAGGTTCTCTATCTCGCCGAGACGAAACTCGACGTTTAAAAAAGAGCCTTTCTGCGCGTTCTCGCGTGCTTTCTCGAGCATCGCGGGGGTCATATCAACCCCTATGACCTTGCCTGACGTGCCGACCTTCCGGGCAGCGATAAAGCAGTCAAACCCTGCCCCGGAGCCAAGGTCAAGGACCGTCTCCCCTTCCTTCAGGTTCGCAAATGCTGTCGGATTCCCGCAGCTCAATCCCAGGTTCGCCCCTTCCGGGATCATGTTTAATTCATCGTCGGAATATCCGATTGACTGAGCGAACGCTCCGTTATCACACGAACAACTGCCGCAGCAAGAACCCCCTTCATTCCGGCCCTCGGCGATCGCGCCATATGCCTCACGAACCGTCTTTTTAATCTCATTTTTTTCCATAAAGTTCATCCCCTTCTTTGTAAATTAAAAAAATATAGTAATACTACCGATAAATTCTTTTTTATAGAACTGTATTTTCCCCATCCGCTCGGCAGGGAAGTAGCCCCGGACAAAAGAGATTGCAAAATGATGACCGCGGTCAGAAGGTATATCTCTATGGTGGCATTAAAAAGGGAATCTATCGCTTTTGAACAACTGCTCTCACGGGGGAGGTTCGGAAGGTCACATACCGTATATTGCGAAAACTTTTGTAACATGGAGCAACACCTATCATATAAACTTTATTTTATATAATAGGTTCATTAAGGCTTATTGTCAAGAAAAATCTATTCGTTTCCCCAGCCTAATACCTTGTAGAGTGTAACGAGATTGGAGGCCTTCGCCAGGCGGAGAGCGATCAATCCCTGTTGGGCACTGAACAACGAACGCTGCGCATCAAGGACGCTCAGGTAGCTGTCGATCCCTTTCGTGTATCGCGCGTTGGAGAGGCGATATGTCTCGGCTGTGGCATTGACGAAGGACTGCTGCGCCGCCAGTTGCTGCTCAACAGTACCCCTGACAGCCAGAGCGTCTGCAACCTCCCTGAATGCTGTCTGGATGGTCTTCTCGTAGCGGGCAAGGGCGATCTCCCTTTCCACCTTCGCAGCATCATATGCCGCCCATATGCGTGCGTCGAATATCGGCATCACTACCTGCGGCGCAAAATTCCACGTATCCTGCCCTGATCGAAAGAGCCGCGACAGCTCTGCACTTGCGGTTCCCATGGTAGTAGTGAGAGAGATGCGAGGAAAAAATGCTGCCCGTGCAGCGCCGATCATGGCATTGATGGATTTTAGCGTATGCTCAGAGGCCATAATGTCAGGACGTTTCAGAAGCACCTCAGATGACAGACCGGGGGAAACATCTTTCGGCGGAATGACGCTGTCAAGTCCATCCGGCAAGAGCTCCCCGGGAACTACCTTGCCCGCAAGAAGGTTCAGTCCATTTTCATCCTGTGCAACGAGCTGGGTGTAGCGGTAGACGTTTTCTTTTGCGCTGTCCACCTGGGTCTGTGAGCGATGGAGGTCAAGTTCGGAGGCAAGACCGACATCATAACGCCGTTTGATCAGATCGTATGAGTTCATCTGTGTCTTTAAGGTATCCTCGGCAAGCTTCAGGTTTTCCCGGTCTGCTGCGTACGTCAAATACGCGCCGGCAGTGGCAGCGATGAGCATTATTCCGGCGCTCCGGTGCGCTTCTTCTGTTGCGAGGTATTCCTCCAGTGCTTTATCTTTCAGGCTTCGTATGCGACCAAAAAAGTCGATCTCCCACGAGAGGACACCGAGGTTCACACTGTATTGTTCTGTCACGCCTGCTATCTTTTTGTTTGAAAGGTCGGCAGGCATCCTTTGTCTGCTTCCCGTGCCCACAGCATCGAGTGCGGGCAACAATTCTGCACGCTGGATGCCGTAGTACGCCCGTGCCCTTTCAACATTTAATGCGGCAAGCTTGAAGTCGCGATTATTTGCAAGGGCCATCTCGATGACTTTCTGGAGCTTTTTATCACTTATGAGATCACGCCATTTAAGCTCCGCTGCCGAAGGCGCGTCGCCTGTTTTTACGTCTTTATAGGCATCGCCCTCCGGCCACGCCTTCGGGATCGGCGCGGGAGGCCGCGTATATTTCGGCGCCATGGTGCAGCCTCCCAGGAAAAGCATCACAAGGATGATCGACAATACGTTTCGTATCATAGCTCACGCCCCTCTGAAGTATTTGCAGGGTCTGCCTCACACCCCTGCCCGTTTTGCATCCCTGAAGATGACGACGCGTCGGGCACACCTCCAGGAGAGGGAAAGGGACTCGTGCCGTTACCGGGCGAGCGAGGCTTCTTTTCCACCTTGAACATGCGGGATACGACGACAAAGAGCAAGGGGATGTAGAAGAGGTCGATAAATGTGGCCGACATCATACCACCGGTCACGGCGGTGCCGATGGCCTTCATTGCGCCGGCGCCGGCGCCTGTCGAGATGGCGAGCGGCAGAACCCCGAAGAAGAAAGCGAGCGACGTCATAATGACCGGTCGGAATCTTACCCGCACCGCCCCGAGGGTGGCCTCGATCAGTCCCTCTCCCCGCGCCATTCGCTCCTTTGCAAACTGGATGATAAGGATCGCATTCTTTGTCGTCAGGCCCAGGGTGGTGAGAAACCCGATCTGAAAATATACGTCATTGTGCAGGCCCCGTGCCCAGGTAAAAAGCGTCGCGCCGAATACGCCGAGGGGCAGCATGAGTAGATTGGCAAGAGGTATGGGCCAGCTCTCATAGAGGGCCGCCACGCACAGGAAGATCACGATGATCGAAAAGGTATACAGCAGGGGCGCCTGTGAACTCGACATCCGCTCCTGATAGGAAAGGCCGGTCCATTCAAAGCCGATCCCCTGGGGTAGTTTTGTCACCAGCTCTTCCATCGCCTGCATTGCCTCGCCCGAGCTCCTCCCCGGGGCCGGCTCTCCCCATATGTCCATGGACGGAAAACCGTTAAAACGCTCGAGCCTTGGGGAGCCGGATGTCCAGTAACCGGAGGCAAAAGCGGAAAAGGGAACCATCTTTCCCGCAGTGTTCCGTACATAGAGCCTGTCTATGTCCTTGGGAAGCATGCGATGGGGGGCGTCTGCCTGAACGAACACGCGTTTGACCCGACCGCCCTGGATGAAATCATTGATATAGGCGCTGCCGAAGGCCGCCGAAATGCTGTTATGGATGGAAGTTATAGGAATCCCAAGGGCGCCTGCCTTCCCCCAATCCACATCGACCCTGTATTCAGGTACATCCTCCATGCCGTTGGGCCGCACCTTCGTCAGGCGGGGGTCCTTTGACGCCATGAAGAGAAGCTGGTTGCGGGCCTCCATGAGCTTTTTGTGGCCCAGTCCGCCGCGGTCAAGCAACTCAAAATCAAATCCAGTGCCCATGCCCAACTCCACTACTGCCGGTGGCGGGAAAGCGAATACCAGGGCGCTTCGAATATGAGAAAAGGCCTTGGTTGCCCGTTGTGCAACGGCCTTAACCTTCAGGTCCGACCGGTTACGGAGTCCCCATTCCTTCAGCTTCACGAATACCAGGCCGTTATTCTGTGCCCTTCCCGAGAAGCCGATGCCGGAGATCGTCATGCAGGATTCCACTGCCTCTTTTTCGTTCTTCAGAAAATGTTCCTGTACCTGTTTAACGACTTCCATTGTCTGCTCTATCGTGGAACCTGAGGGCAGCATTATCTGGGAAAGCATAATACCCTGATCTTCCTCGGGGACGTAAGACGTGGGCGTGCGGAGGAAAAGGACCCCCACGATCGCCACGATTATGACATATATTACAGCATAGCGGGTTTTCCTTGAAAAAGAATTGCCGACTATCTTCACATACCGGTCTCTTAACCTGAAAAAGATATGGTCAAACCTTGCAAAGAAAGGGCGCAGGAAAGGGATCGCATTCGCCGCCGGTTCATGTCCCGCTTTCACCGGTTTGAGGAGGGTCGCACACAGGACCGGCGTCAGGATCAAGGCCACAATCACCGACAGCAGCATAGAGGAGATGATAGTCACGGAAAACTGCCGGTAGATGACTCCGGTTGATCCGCCGAAAAAGGCCATGGGGCCGAACACCGCCGAAAGCACGAGTCCGATACCGATCAGCGCGCTCGTGATCTGTCCCATGGACTTTCGCGTGGCCTCCTTCGGTGAAAGCCCCTCCTCGCTCATGATACGCTCAACGTTTTCCACCACCACGATCGCATCGTCCACCAGAAGACCGATGGAGAGGACCATGGCGAACATGGTGAGCATATTGATAGAGAAGCCAAAAAAACCCAGCGTCGCGAAGGTCCCCAGAAGCACCACCGGCACTGCAATGGTGGGGATCAGGGTGGCCCGGATATTCCCCATGAAAAGCCACATTATGAGGAAAACAAGCAGGATGGCCTCCAGAAGGGTCTTGACCACCTCCCAGATGGCCACTCTGACAAAGGGCGTTGTGTCATAGGGATAGGTCACCTTCAATCCCGGAGGGAAGAACCGGCTCATCTCTTGCAACTTTGCCTTCACCGCATCGGCTGTGTCTAAGGCATTGGCGCCCGAGGCCATGCGGATCCCGAGACCTGCGGAGGGTTTACCGTTGTAAAATGCCTCGATATCGTAGGCATCGGTTCCCAACTCCACCTGTCCCACATCTTTAATGCGAACGATGGAACCATCTGGATTGATGCGGAGGGGAACGGCGGCAAACTCATCGGGGGTCTTCAACATGCTCTGTACGATGATGGAGGCGTTCATACGTTGGCCCTTCACTGCCGGCGCCCCACCGAACTGGCCGGCAGAGACTTCAACGTTGTAGGATTTGAGCGCCGCGATAACGTCCTCAATGGTTAAGTTATAATCTACCAGCCTGTCAGGGTTCAGCCAGGCGCGCATGGCATACTGGGACCCGAAGTTCTCCACCTCGCCTACACCCTGCACCCGCGCCAGCACCTTCTCCAGGTTTGATTGGGCGTAATCCCTCAGATCGCTGCCATCCATACTCCCATCTTCTGAAATCAGATTCACTATCATCAGCCAGTTTCTGGTGGCCTTACCGACGGTCACGCCCTTACGCTGGACAACCTCCGGCAGGCTCGCCATAGCGAGCTGGAGCTTGTTCTGCACCTTTGACCAGGCAAGGTCCGGATCGGTCCCGGGGGCGAAGGTCAACTCGATGCGGGAGCTTCCCGATGAATCGCTCGTAGCAGACAGATAGATCATATTGTCGAGTCCGGTCATCTTCTGCTCGATGATCTGGGTCACGCTGTTTTCCACGGTCTCTGCCGAAGCCCCCGGATAATCGCTTCGAACGTAGATCGATGGGGGTGCGATGGGGGGATACTGCGATATGGGGAGATTATGGATGGCGAGGGCTCCCACCAGCATGATGACGATGGCAATGACCCATGCGAAGACAGGGCGTTCAAGGAAGAAATTCGATAACATCAGCTCCTCCGTTCACTTCACTTTTACGGGCGGCTGAACCGTCTTTGCAGAAGGCTTGACCGTCTTACCGGCCTCCGGGTTATCCTTCCGGCCGGCATCAAAAGGGACGGCCTTTACGGGAGAACCGGGGCGTATCCTTTGAATCCCTTCGACGATCACACGGTCGCCCGGTGCAAGGCCTGATGTGACGAACCATTTGTCGCCGATGGCACGATCCACGGTGATCATCCTCTGCTGGACCTTACCCTCTGCATCCACAATGAAGACAACAGGATTCCCCTTGGGGTCGCGGGAGACCCCCTGCTGGGGGATAAGGATCGCGCTGTCAACCACCCCCTCCTGGACAAGCGCCCGCGCGTACATGCCGGGCAGAAGGATATACTTCTTGTTCGGGAAGACCATCCGGAGGATAAACGACCCGGTGCTGGGATCAACGGTGACATCGGAAAACTTCAGGCTTCCTTCCTGCGGATAGAGCGTGCCGTCTTCGAGAAATAATTTCACCTTTGTCTGTTCGGGGCCATCCCGTTTTATCTTGCCGGCAGTCATATTCTGCCTGAGACGAAGCAGGCTGGCGCTTGACTGCATTGCGTCAACGTATATAGGGTCAATCTGCTGGATCACGGCAAGCGGGGCGGGCTGGAGTGCGGTCACAAGGGCGCCGACGGTAACGTTGGACTTGCCTATGCGTCCCGTGATAGGCGCCTTGATGCTGCAGTATGCCAGATTGATGCGCGCCGATTCGACGGCAGCCTTCCAGGAATTGATCTCTGCCTCGACCTGTTTTAAATTCGCCGTTACATCGTCATATTCCTGCTGGCTGACCGCCTTGATGGAGACCAGTTCCTTGTAGCGTTCAGCCCTTAACCGTACTGGCGGGAGGTTTGCTTCTGCCCTGGCAAGGGAGGCCCTCGCATTGTCGTATGCCGCCTGATACGGGGCAGGGTCGATCTGGTAAAGAAGGTCTCCGGCCTTCACGTCAGAACCTTCTTCAAAGAACCGTTTCTGTATGATACCGTTTACCTGCGGACGCACTTCCGCTACATAGTGGGCAGACGTACGACCGGGCAATTCGGTTGTCAGGGTCACCCGTTCCAACTGAATTGTAACAACAGCAACTTCAGGCGTGCTTGGTGGAGGCGGCTGCTTACGTGTACAACCATCCACCACAAAACCTGCACACAAAATGACAAAACTGATAATGAGTCTGGTTCTTTTGTTAATACTCATGTAACACCCCTTCTGTCTCCGGTCAGTCTGTTTATGTATGTTTTCATTTATTTTCGATCGCCTCCCAGCACGCTTCCGCGGCTCGCACAATGCGAGTATCTTCCATCTTGATCAAACCGAGTGTATGATCGCGGCCTAAGAAAACCAGTGGTCCAAAGGCCAGCGCAAAAAGCATGACGATCGGCAGATCCTTTACAGTGCGATTCTCTATCCCTTCCTCTAAGAGGTTCTTCAATATGCCCGGGTCACCGGTTTTATTCAGGATCCTGTCCCTCCTCAAAGAAACGCCATAAGGAGAGTTGTGATATTGTTCTATATAACGGAAGTGGAGAGGGTTTTCAATAAAGTATCTAAAAAGGGTTGTCCAGAGGTGGATGAATCTCTCTCTTACGGGCCGCGATTCAGGGTAACC
>JAQTNJ010000005.1:0-1288 GCA_028713955.1 Syntrophorhabdaceae bacterium | reverse complement strand
AAATATCTTTTTTTTAGAAAAAAATACTTGCCAGATATAGATTTTTTATTAATAATCATAGCAAATCACGCAGGAGGTGATACGGGGGCATGAAAAATATCGGCGTTCTTACAATAATCGGATTTGTTGTTGTCTTGGGTGGATTTCTTCTTTTAGCCCTTACGAAAGCCATGATGACCTTCATTGCAGGCATTGTCTTAATCTTTGTAGGACTTATCTTAATAATATTTTCCATGGAGAAGGGTAAGAAGGGGGGCAGAAAGAGGTAAAAAGAATCCATTGCCGTGCAATAATCGCATCACAAAAAGGGCTCGTCAGAGCCCCTTTTTTAGTCTGAAGATATACAGGCCAGAAAAGGCAGGCTAAGGTTAAGGCTAAGGTTAAATCAACTCTGATTCTCCTCAACCTCAACCTTAACCTGATTCTTCTCGCTTTGCGCAACGCCTGTATTTATGGCGCCGCAAAAAAAATCCTTCACATATCAACTATTGAGGCTATACTTATTACAGTAAACTGGGTGAATGGAGAGCATGGTATGACCAGGCAAAAAAAGGCTACCGTGATCCTTATCCTCGCCGGTATCTGCTTACCGTTGTTCCTGTTGTTCTTCGTATCAGACTATGACCCGCGAGCATCCCTTACCTGGAACCTCCATCACATGGAGATCGTTGTAAGGGATCAATACTGGACCCGTCCCTCTGACCTTGATGAAACCATTGACCACGTGTATCTTGCCGTCAGAAGGGAGAGGGCGTATCTCAGATTTGGCGGACTGATACTAAAGCCGAAGATGGCAATCCGTTATAAATACGTTGTTCTTTTTGGTATTGTTTGCATTGTTATCGGAACCGGTCTTATACCTACTGCGCGCTACGACGGGGAACACGGGAATACCATTCATCACCATCACGGAACAAAGGCATAATGAAGAGGACCTTCCGCGGCATCAACCGGAATATAGTCGCTATCAGCCTTGTCAGTTTTTTCAACGATATCTCTTCGGAGATGGTCTACCCGGTAATCCCGATCTTTCTCGTCGCTGTCCTTAACGCGCCCGTGACCATCGTAGGCCTCATCGAGGGCATCGCCGAATCTACCGCCAACCTCCTTCGCATCTTTTCCGGCTACTTTTCCGACCGGTCCGGGAAAAGAAAACCCTTTATGACGGGAGGGTATATGCTGTCGGCCTTGTCGAAGCTCATCATCGCTTCGGCATCCGGCTGGACCTCAGTTATGGGTGGAAGATTTCTCGACCGTTTCGGAAAGGGTGTCAGGACCTCCGCGCGCG
>JAQTNJ010000004.1:43186-44921 GCA_028713955.1 Syntrophorhabdaceae bacterium | reverse complement strand
TTTTCGATCGGGTCTACATGGTACGAACAGGGAATGCCGTAAACGAGGGAGTATAATATGCCGTCCCTGTTCTCCCTTACGCCGCAGATCCCTCTTTTTCCGGGTCCGATGACGCAGTGATGCCTGCAGAGCTTACACCAGACAGCCTTTTCTTCACGTTTCTCGTAAAAAGAAGCCTCTTTCATATAACCACCACCCAGCGATCAGCAAAAAAGCAGGTTAAGGCTAAGGCTAAGGTCAAGCAAACTCTGGTTCTCCTCAACCTCAACCTGATTTTTGTATTCACTGCCCACTCCTACTGCTTACTGCCTACTAAGTTCTTACTATGAGCTGTCAGCTATGAGCTGCCCTTCTCCCCTTACCCCTTGCGGCGTTTATTCGGTTTCTTGCCGAAAATTATTGCTATTACCTCGTCCATGTTCCTCACTGAGTGGAATTTCATCCTTTTCTTCACATATCCCGGGATCTCGGCGAGTTCGTGGGTGTTTTCCCCGGGGATAATAATCTCATCCATCTGGTTCCTCAAGGCTGCAAGGGTCTTTTCCTTGAGGCCGCCGATAGGGAGCACCCGGCCCGTCAGGGTTATTTCCCCTGTCATGGCAATCTTGCGGTCAACAGGCCTTTTTGTAATAGCGCTTATCATGGCCACGCCCATGGTGATCCCTGCTGAAGGACCATCCTTCGGGATAGCGCCCTGGGGGACATGGACGTGCATCTCAAGGTCGTCGAAGGTATCTTTTGCAATATCCAGGGTATCTGCCTTCGATTTTATATATGTCAGCGCCGCCTGGACAGACTCCTTCATCACATCACCCATGCTGCCTGTGAGGGTAAGTTCCTTTTTGCCCTTTCTGCACGAAGCCTCGACATAGAGTACATCGCCGCCGAATTCTGTCCATGCAAGGCCACTCGCCACCCCTATGACATCTTCTTCATGCATCGTTTCCGGCAGGAACTTGGAAGGTCCAAGGTATGACTGGAGGTTCCTCACCGTAATCGTCGCCTTTTCTTTATCCCCTCCCGCGATCTTCCGCGCGATCTTTCTTCCTATGGCAGCAATCTCTCTTTCGAGGTTCCTTAATCCCGCTTCCCGTGTATATTCCTGTATTATTTTTAAGAGGGCGTGGTCTGCAAATCCCAGCATCCTCCCATTGAGACCATTTTCTTTTAACTGCTTGGGGATAAGGTATTGCTTCACTATCTTGAGCTTCTCCCGGTCGGTGTAACCCGATATATAGATCGTCTCCATCCTGTCTTTTAATGCTGCGGGGATCGTATCTACCCGGTTTGCCGTTGTAATGAACATAACCCTTGAGAGATCAAAGGGAACGTTCAGATAGTGATCGCTGAATGAATTATTCTGCTCGGGATCGAGGACCTCCAGCAGCGCGCTTGCCGGATCGCCCCGGAAATCGTTCCCTATCTTGTCTATCTCGTCCATCATGAAGACCGGGTTGTTCGTTCCGGCCTGCTTTATGCTCTGAATGATCCTGCCAGGCATGGAACCGACATAGGTTCTCCTGTGTCCCCTGATCTCGGCCTCATCCTTCATGCCGCCGAGGGAGATCCGTGAAAACTTCCTCCCCAGGGCACGGGCTATCGATTTCCCCAGCGAGGTCTTGCCGACACCGGGAGGACCGACAAAGCAGAGGATAGGGCCTTTCATCTCTCCCTTTTTGAGCTTCATAACACTTAAAAACTCAAGGATCCTTTCTTTCACCTTGTCAAGGTCATA
>JAQTNJ010000004.1:41397-43086 GCA_028713955.1 Syntrophorhabdaceae bacterium | reverse complement strand
GGTTCGTTGATGGTTTCTATTTTGACCAGGAAGGTCGGGGTCTCCTGGGCATATTCCAGTATGCGTGCCTTTTTCAATCCCTGGATCAGCACCTTTACCCTGCCGTCAGGCAGCCTCAGCATCCTCATGATCTGGGATACGACGCCTACAGAGTATATCCTGCCGGGGAGAGGGTCTTCATCCGTCAAATCCTTTTGAGCAGCGACGAGGATCAGCCTGTCCTTTGACAGCGACTTCTCTACCGCATTTATCGACATATCCCGCCCGACAAAGAGCGGGAGGATAACGGACGGATACATAACCATATCCCGGACAGGAAGGAGCGGGATCAGGTTAGGTATGTCAATTGTTTCAATTTCCGTCATAAATAATTAAGCCTCCGTTTTACGATTTAAAAAAGACCTGAAAAGCACGGTATGATTCGTAGATATCGATCTTACTCGATATCTCGTATGGTGAGTGCATGGTGAGAAGCGGGGCACCGCAATCTATTATATCCAGACCGTAAACGGCAAGGAATTTCGCCACTGTTCCGCCTCCCCCTTCATCGATCTTTCCCATCTCTCCGGTCTGCCAGATAACCCCCGCACGGTTAAAGAGGCGGCGTATCTCACCTACATATTCGGCGTTCGCGTCGCTTGCCCCGACCTTGCCGAGATGGCCGGTAAATTTCGAGATGCAGATGCCGCGCCCGAGATAGCACGCGTTCTGTTTTTCGTGGACGTCCTGGAACGTGGGGTTTACCGCGCCGTTCACATCTGCCGACAACGCCTTCGAGTTAAACAGCATCTTCCGGATCGTGGCCTCATCGGCCTTGATATCCATGCCAACAAGCGCATCATATAAAAAAAGCTGCAAAAAATTGGATTGTACGCCCGTATTCCCCTCAGACCCAACCTCTTCCTTGTCGGCGAATATCGCAAGGCAGGACTGCTGCGGCGTTTCATTGTCGCAGATCGCCTTGAGGAGGGTGAAGGCAGATGCCCGGTCATCCTGGCCGTAGGCCCCGATCATGCTCCTGTCGATGCCTACGTCCCGCGCCTTGAAGGCTGGCACGATCTCAAGCTCTGCGCTGATAAAGTCCTCTTCGATGATTCCGTACCTGTCCTTAAATATATTCAACACGAACTGCTTTACGGCGTCTTTTTCTGCGCCGGCGAGGGGAATGTTCCCGAACAGAATAATAAGCTTTTCTCCCTCTATGGCCTCTGACAGCTTCTTCTCATCGTGGGTCTTCCGCGACAGATGGGGCAGGAGGTCATCGATGAGGAAAACAGGGTCATCGTCAGACTCGCCAAGGGTTATTTCCACTGTTGTTCCGTCAGCCCTTATAACGACACCATGGAGGGCAAGCGGTATGGCAACCCACTGGTATTTTTTGATGCCGCCGTAATAATGGGTACGGAGCAGCGCAAGGTCAACGTCTTCGTAGATGGGGTTCTGCTTGAGGTCAAGCCTCGGCGCATCGATGTGCGCAATGATTATCCTGAGACCGCCCGCCGGGTCTTTCTCTCCCCTGCGAAAGGCGACCACTTCTTTTCCTTTGTTCACGCGGAATACCTTTTCACCAGTACAATCCTCTGAAAAACCGTTCTTCGCAAGGTAATCCGCTATATACCGGGCGGCCTCCCTTTCTGTCTTGGACCTGTCAAGAAAGGACTTGTATTCCTCGCAGAATCGGAAGATCTC
>JAQTNJ010000004.1:0-41297 GCA_028713955.1 Syntrophorhabdaceae bacterium | reverse complement strand
TTTCACCAGTACAATCCTCTGAAAAACCGTTCTTCGCAAGGTAATCCGCTATATACCGGGCGGCCTCCCTTTCTGTCTTGGACCTGTCAAGAAAGGACTTGTATTCCTCGCAGAATCGGAAGATCTCATGAATATCTTCTTTGGATTTTTGTCTCCAGCCGGATTGTTTTTGCATGTAGACCTATAAGGTTATCAGAATTGCGGGGGTGAGTCAACCGGTGGTGACAACTCAAGGCCCCCATGGGCTCCTAACTCGGCAATAGGCGCGGCGTCGCGGTATCTTGAAAAACTATTTGAATGCCCTCAACCTGTCAACGGAAAGGACCAAGAAGTTATGGTGGAGGCGGCGGGAATCGAACCCGCGTCCAAAGAAGAAGGCAATCAGAGAGACTACATGCTTAGTCAGTGTATTTATCTCGGATGACGAAGCACCCTCTGACAGGTTTTCCATCATCCCAGCCTGCAAGTTTTCGCCTACCTGTACAGGCGTTCAGGGAGACTATCCTGCTTGTATGACACCATTCCGGACTTAAAGCAGAAAGAAAGTCCGGATGATGTAGCCGCGCTAAGCGGCTAGTGCGTACTCGTGAGAGTCTGCAGTTATGTTTAGTTCCGCTTGGGTACGGGTAAGCAGTAACCCGGCATGCCTCTTTGACCCTTACATCCCTGTCGAAACCTGTCGCCCCCATATATTTCACTTCAACCTTCCCTCGCGTTCCGTTAACCTTTTTTCATCTTTTTTCCTGATACTTTCCCTCTTATCGTAGAGGGTCTTGCCTTTTGCAAGCGCGATCTCCATCTTTGCCATGTTGCGTTTATTGAAGTACAGTGACAGCGGCACCAGTGTGAAACCCCTTTCCTTCACCTTTCCTACAAGCCTGTCTATCTCCCTGCCGTGCATGAGAAGTTTCCGTGTCCGTTTCGGGTCATGGTTATAGATGTTCCCGCAGGAGTACGGGCTTATATGGGCATTGACAAGAAAGACCTCACCATCCTTGACTCGTGCATAGCTATCCTTCAGGTTTGCTTTGCCCTCACGGAGCGCCTTGACCTCAGTCCCTGTCAGCACGATACCGGCCTCAAACTTTTCCTCGATGTGGTAATCGTGGTATGCCTTCTTGTTCGCACAAATCACTTTCATGTCAACAGTATAACACAGAAATGCCTTAATTTAAAGGGCACACTTAAGGCACCGACAATACCCAATCACCAATAACCAAACATCAATCACCAATTAATACCCAATAACCAATGACCGAATACCCAAACGGGAAACAATACCGGGAAGTTCTTGTTTGGTTATTGAATTTTGGATATTGGTGATTAATTGGAGCTTGGTTATTGGTGATTGGGTATTTATATGAACTACGTTTCTATGATCGGAAGTTCTATGACGAATCTCGTCCCCCTGGGGGTATTGTCTTCTACCCGGATCTTCCCGTGGTGCTCAAGTATGATCGAATGGACTATCGCCAGGCCAAGACCCTGACCTTCCTTGTCCTTGGTAAAATAGGGGTCAAAGATCTTCTCTTTGTCCTCGTCGGGAACCCCCTTCCCGGTATCGGTGATCTCTATAATACCCGCGCTTTTCTCCTCGGAGTATCTCGTTTGAATGCTGATTGTGCCCTGACTGTTATCGATCGCCTTCACCGAATTGGTGATGAGATTGATGAGCGCCCTCTTGATCCCGTCCCTGTCTACCCTTAAAGGAGGTATCCCTTCGTTCTCATACTGAAAAGTAACATTCTGGTAGAGGTGTCTATAAAGACCGATGGTCTCCTCCACGATAGTATTCAGATCCTCCAACGTCTTTGTCTGTGAGGTGTGGGTCAGTTTGGTAAGCTCGTTCACGATCCCTTTGATATCATCCACGGACCGTATAATAACCGATGTCGTTTCATCGAGGACCTCTTTTTCTTCACCCGTGAACTGCGCCAGCAACTTTCTTCTGATCCTCTCGGCAGAAAGGATGATCGGCGTCAATGGATTTTTGATCTCATGGGTCAGTTTCCTCGCGATCTCCCTCCAGGTGGCAAGCTTTTCCGCCCGCACAATATGGGTGATATCATCAAAGGCGATGATGAATCCTTCGGCCTTCCTCGCTTCATCTTTCAAAACCGTTAACGAAGCCCTGATGTAGGTTACATCCTTCCTGAGGTTGAGCCGCACCTCTTTTGTGATGCTCCCGCTGTCTGCCCTCCTGACCTCTTTCAGAAAGGACTTCATGAGATCTCTGAAATCATCACCGAGGATATCCTTGAGCGGTGTTCCAACCCATTGATCCCTCTCGATGCCCAGTATCGCCCTTGCCGCCCTGTTAAGAAGAAGGATATTCCCCCGTGTGTCCGTAGAGATAATGCCCGTTGCAACATTGTCGAGGATGACCTCTATGTACCTTCGCTTCTCCTCTATCTCATCTTTCGTTATCTGGAGCTCTCTGGCCATGCTGTTAAAGGCCCTCACAAGGGTGCCTATCTCGTCCTTGCCCCGCTCTTCGAGGTTTATGTCAAACTTGCCTTTCGCGATGATCGATGCGCCCTCCTTCATGCGTTCAATGGGGATAGTGATCTCGGCAGCCATCTTTATCCCTACCCACATGGAAAAAAAGATCGTTATCATGGTGATCAGAAACAGCGGGATGATAAAGCTGTACTTGAGGACCTTTTTGTAGGCCCGCGATTCTTTAAATTCCTTGTAGGTTGTGGCAATCTCCTTGATCCGTTGCGTTCCGTGGACCTTGATGGTGTCGCCGACGAACAAAAGCGCGCGCATATTTCCGGAATCATCGAGGACCTTTGTGCCGGTAATGACCAGCTCCCCCTCCTCGATGGGGATGATCTCCCGTATGATATTGCCATGGATCGCCGCCTTGATCTTCTTCGACAGCCGTTCGTCAAAGTCCTCTTTGAGGTTGTCCCTGACCCTGATGATACCTCCTGATACCTTGTGGACAGACAGGTAATCGAGAAAGTACGTCCTGGCGCTCCTGTTGATATATGTGCTCAATGCCGTTTCATCGTTTAGCAGTTTCTTTTTTCTTATCTCCCCTGCCAGTGATGCGCCGATCTTTTCATACCGGTTAAAAATATCTTCATAATGGAATTGTGTGAGGTTAAGGGCATTTTCTATAGTATCTTCTATCTTTTGGCTGAACCATTTATCCATACTGATATAGAAAAAACCGGTGGCAAGGATAAAAAGTGTGAAGGACGGCACGATAGAGATAAAGAGCAGCGTTGAGGTAAGCTTCTGCTTGAGCCCGGATCCCCAGATGCCCCGCTTTTTCTCGATATAGGCCTTGATCACCGTCCTCGTAATCAGGAAGAGGAAGAGGAGGATCAGCAAAAGATTGATGTTCAGAAAAATGATGACAAGTTTGTTCTCCCCGACGGGGAGGAATTTTGTAAAGAAAGGGAGTTGTGTCTCGAGATAGACAAGAAAACCGAGGGTGAGAAATATGAGTAATGTGATAAAAAGTTCTTTTCTGTATTTCATATCAAACCCAGCTCGCAGCTTTCAGCTGACAGCTTACAGCAAGTAAATCAGTGAGCACTATGGAATACTATGGAGTATGCAGTAAAGACCTCCAGTGCCTACTGTATTTTGCTATGGTTATTATACCTTATCCCCTGAGAGAAACAAAGTTTATCTGCCTGCTGCTCCGTTCGCCACGCCTGTATGAGGCAAAGAGCCCATTGCTGCAATACGTGCAAAGGTTGACATCATATATCTTTATTACGCCTTCCTGGCGCAAAAGTTCCCTGTTTGCCTCCCTCATATCAAGGTAGGTAGTACCGCCGGCCTTACGAAAAACTCTGTCCGGGAACCCCTCTTTATTGAATATGTTATATACATCTTCTTTAACCTCGTAACAGCATGAACCGACAGCGGGACCCATAAGGACAACGAGACTTTCTCTTGCTGCGCCGAGTTCTACCATTTTTTGTACTGCCTTCAGGGTTATCTTCCTGGCAGTGCCACGCCAGCCTGCGTGGACTATGCCGGCCATCGGCAACCCAGGAGCAGCAATAATGACGGGGAGACAATCGGCAGTCTTGATAATCCCCGCAACATTTTTTTCAATGATGATGATGCCGTCGCCGTTAACGGCTTTCTCTCCGTCCCGGATTACGTGAATCGTATCGCCGTGTTCCTGATTCATTATAACAAAACGCTGTAATGCAAAGGCATCGAGAAATGTCTTTCCGTCTTTCCCATAAGGTTCAAGCGATGGAGATGCCCTGGTGAAAAAACCGTGTAAAATACCTGTCGTCTCAAGCTCCGGGATGCAGTAATATGACCAGTCGCCTTTATACGCAAGCTCAAAGTTCATGTTGATCCTTTATTGCCGGCTATCAGCAATAAAAATGCAGGTTAAGGTTAAGCATAAAAAACAGGTTAAGATTTTTTACCCTTTTTCTTAACCTTAGCCTTAACCTGATCTTCACTCCCTACTGCCTACTGTTCTTATAAATTCCACCATATCCTCCGGCACCGGCGCTTCAATCGAGACAGGTTCCTTCCTGACGGGGTGTACAAATTCAATTGTGCAGGCATGGAGGAGGGGCCTTCCTGCTAACCTTTTTGCCCTTTTTCCATACAATGCATCGCCGACTATGGGGTGCCCTGAGTACGCGAGGTGTACCCTTATCTGGTGCGTCCTGCCTGTCTTCGGGTATGCCTCGACATAGGCAAACCCGTCCAGCTTTTCCAGTACCTTGAATCCTGTAAGAGATGATCGTCCTTTCTCTTTAAGAACAGCCATCTTTTTCCGCTCCACGGGGTGCCTGCCGATGTTTCCTTCGACGTTCCATTCGTTTTCTTTGGGAATACCCTCAACGATTGCCCTGTAGACCTTCCTGACGCTCCGTTCCTTGAAAAGGCTTGAAAGCATCTCCTGAGTCTTTCTATCTTTCGCAATGATGATGACCCCTGTGGTACCCTTATCGAGCCTGTGGACGATACCGGGACGCATTGCCGAACCTGCCGGTTCGGCGTTCGGTGTTCGGCGTTCGGTGTTCGGCGTGGTCTTGCCTTGCTCGTCCCTCGTCCCTCGTCCCTCTGCCTTCGCTCCACATTCCCCGTCCCTCGTCCCTCTGCCCTCTGCCCTCTGCTCTCCGCTCTCCGCTCTCAGCTCTCCGCTCTCAGCTCTCCGCCCAAGATACGCCAGCACGGCATTCACCAGTGTCCCTTCTTTATGCCCCAGGGAAGGATGGACGACCATGTCGGAAGGCTTGTTAATGGCGAGCATGTACTCATCTTCATAAAGGATATCCAGGGGAATTGCCTGGGCCACAAGTGTCAGAGGTTCTTCCTGGGGTATCTCGCCCTCGATCTCCATAAGACGTTTGACCTTCAGTGAGGGTTTCGGGGATTTCCCGGCAATACGGATATGACCCCCCTCGATCATGTCTTTCACCTTCGTTCTTGTCAGAGAAAGTCTTTCGGAGAGAAGGACATCGAGGCGCGCGCCGTCTTCTTCGCACGTGATGTGGAATGTATTACTCATCCCTGAGGACAGTCTCGATCCCGGAGACGAGGAAAGGTTCGTCGTCTTTGAGGATGGTTCTCATATCAAGGATAAGGCGGTCTCTTTCGATCCTCCCGATAACAGGAACATTGAGGCTGCGCAGTTTGTCTTCGAAGTGCTCGACACTCATTGTCCCCGGTTGAAGCGAGACGGCAAAAGAGGGGATCACTACATCAGGGAGACTTCCGCCGCCGACTTCGGACTGTACGGCAATAACAGACACAGACAGGTCGTCGCACCTTCTCCTGATCACCGCAGCGACCCTCTGCGTCCTCCGTTTGAGTAGTCTGCTGTCCTGGAAGATCATCGAAAGGGTGGGTATTTCCTGTCGCGCAGTCTCCATGTCGAGATAGAGGAGCAACGTGCTTTCCAGCCCTGCGAGGGTGAACCTATCGGGTCTCAAGGCCCTTGTCATGGGATTCTTTCTCATCATATCGATGCACTGCTTCTCCCCGAGGATGATCCCTGCCTGGGGAGCCCCGAGAAGTTTGTCGCCGCTGAAAGAGAGGACATCAAGTCCCTTGAGAAGCTCCTGCTTTACCAACGGCTCATCGAGTCCATCCCCGTCGCCGATGGGGTAGAAAAGCCCGCTCCCCGCATCATAGTACGTGGGGATATTATGCCTTCTGCCAAGGGCCGTGAGTTCTTCCACGCTTACCTCGTGCGTAAAGCCCCTGATCCGGAAATTGCTTGTATGGACCTTCATGAGAAGGCCCGTATCCTCAGTGATGGCACGTTCATAATCTTCAATGTATGTCCTGTTGGTTGTACCTACCTCTCTCAGGATGGCTCCACTCTTTTTCATCACATCAGGGATCCTGAATGAGCCGCCTATTTCAACGAGTTCACCCCTTGAGATGATAACCTCTTTCCCATCCGCAAGTGTATTCAGTGTAAGGAACACAGCGCCGGCATTGTTATTCACGACAAGGGTGCTTTCAGCGCCGGTAAGCCGTCTCAGGACAAAGGTGCAGTGTTCGTGGCGGTCTCCCCGCGCACCCTTCTTCAGGTCATATTCGAGGTTTGTATAGTACGATGCCGCATTCACAATGGCATCGATGGCCTTTTGGGCAAGCAGGGACCTGCCGAGGTTTGTGTGGATGATAACGCCTGTTCCGTTGATGACCCGCTTCAGCCGGGGAGCGGTAATGAGCGCTACCCTCTTCTGCGCGGCGCCGACGATATCACTGACCGGTGGTACAGAAGCTGCCTTTCCTTCCTTGATATTGAGCCTTAGCTCATCAAGGCATTCCCTCAGCGCCTCTTTGGCTATGTCTTCAGAATATTCCCGGACAAGCCTTTTCCAGTCCTTATGTTTCAGGACGTCATCGACCTTCGGAATCTTTCTCAAAAGCTCGTTCGTCATAGCTCATCACCCCTTAACGTATTTGTATCATACCATACGTGCTTTATCAACTGCACTGGAGAATCGTAGATGCGTGGAAGGGTATATGCGTATATGGATGGAAGCTATTCAAGATCTTTCATATGAAAGACCAGCAGGCTGGATAGGGCCACAAATATTCCAAGGATGGTAATGCCCAGCCCGAAGCTGTGCAGGTCTCCTGCGAGACCGAGAAGGTAGGGGATCAGTCCCCCTCCGGAGACCATGCTCAAGGCCAGGATAACGCCTGTAGCCAGGCTTCGCATTTCACGGCTGAAGGTTTTTGCTATCGCTACAAGGAAAACGGGGAAAAAAGCCGTTACGCAAAATGCCTGGAGAAAAAGGACGATCCCTATGAATCCGGCAGAGGCCATCCCCATAAGAACAGTCAGGATACCTGTAATGAGCAGAACAAGGAACATGACTATTCGCAGGTTGAACCTGTCGATCAGAAAACCGCAGGAGATGGCCACACCAATGGCTCCCAGCCTTGATATGCCTAATATCGTATTTGCATAACCGAACCCTAATCCGAGCTCCTTTGCGAGGTATAACGGAGTGATAGAGTAAATGCCCAGGTTCGCTCCCGCGCCAAAAATGCAAAGTATTGCCATAAGCCAGAGGGACCGCATTTTAACAAGATCCCTGAATACTGTCTTCGGGGGATTATTAAGCTTTACCTCGCTGCACATAAATGAGAAAACAAGAGCGGAGGCCAGGAAAATGAATCCAAACACTATAAAGATACCGCGCCATGAAAAGAACCGGAGAAGAAAAAGGACAATAAAAGGGACAGCGAATATGGCTATCGATGCACCGGTATCATGAATAGCGATCACCTTGCCCCAGTTGTTCTCTGAATAATACTCGGTCATCAGCGGAATGACCGAAGGGATATAAAAACCAACGAAAAGACCGATGAAAAAAGCGGAAACATAGAGCAGCCAAAATGTACGAACGAAAGGAATCGCGAAAGAGATCAGACCCAAAAGCAACAGCGAAAAGATAATAGACTTTTTGTAGCCGAAGGTCCCTGAAAAGAACCCTGCGATAATGACCGCAATACTATACCCAATAGACAGAAATAAAAAGATGCCGCTTGCCTGGGCGTGGTTCACAATAAACTCATCCTCCACGATCGGCAAGATCGGCGAGAAGACCATCCGGATATTAAAGTTGATAAACCACAAAAACCAGAGGCACAGGAGAAACAAAAGGGCCTTACCACGCAAGTCAGTGTATTTTGTCATTCCTTCAATCTAACCCAACATCTCTTGCGATTACCACATAACTCCGAATATTTTTTCATTATTTTTACATTACTGTCCGGTTAAAATAAAGCTCCCTGCAGCGTCTCATTTCTCACGGCTGGGAGATGTTCAGGATGCACAGTCAAAATGTCAATAAGACTCTTCCGGTCAAAAAGCATTTCACGGATCATTCTGCTCAGTTGCAGCAGAGAGTACCCATATTTCGTCTGGTATTTGATGTAGGTGAGAAGCAGATAGTAGCACATGGCCACCCATATTTGCGTCAGAACGGCATTCTTACTTGTGCCAAGGAATGATTTGATCTTCAGGTTCTGCTTGATCCATTTGAAGAACAGTTCGATCTGCCACCGGGATTTGTATATCTGCGCTATTGTTGTTGCGGCAAGCCTGAAGTTGTTCGTTAAAAACGTGAGGGTCTTCTGTCTCTCCTCATCATAGAATCTGATGAGCCTCAAATCCCGGGGATATTTGTGTCTGGTAAGCGGTCCTTCCAGGGATATTCGCTCATCGCTTATGACCCTTTTGTCTTTTACCGGATGCTGTCCGGCAACAGCATAATCAATATTCGACTTTGCCCTGGTGACAAACCATATCCTCTTCATGTTCAACGAATACAGCCATGTGTAATCGATATACGCCTTATCGACGGAGACGATGCTGTCCGGCAACAAAAGGAACGGGGTCTCCCGTGCCGCTGTCACCTCATGCCGCTTACCGTCGGTAACGGTCAGAAAGGACGGAAGGGCCCCGAGTGGTCATAGAGGCAATGCATCTTTACCGCACCCTTGGTTTTCCTGAACCTTGCCCAGGGAAATACCGACAGACACAGATCGATGACGGTTGCGTCGATCGTATAGAGGGGATTCCTGAACCGGAATCTGTGTTTCGGGGTGAGGTCCCGGGATCGTATAAGAAGATGATAAAACATGTCCTCGAATATCCGGTAATCCCTTTTCGCGTTGGCATCGGAGAGTGTGCTTCTGTGTATCCCGCTTAAGCCCAGATGATAGAGGCGGTCTGACTTACCGGCAAGTCCCGTCTCGATGTCCCGCAGGCTGTCCTTATGTGTAATCTGGGAATAAAGAACAGTGATATACTGCTGCCATGCCGTAAAGGTCTTCACGTAACGGTTACCTCTATAGCGCTCTGTGGTCCTTTCAAATTGATATCTCGGACAAAGCTTTAACAACTCTGCAAATATTGTATACTCTGTTCATGGTCTGTTCCTCCTTGAAGGATTTGGGTTTCGTTGCCTTTATATCCGACAAGTACAAAGAACAGGCCATACTTTTATAAAGTTTTACCGGACACTACTGAGGTGGTATATTATATTTTTGGATGCTGACACAAAATACTTGACGTTACCGTTTTAGCATCATTGATTAGATACAACGGAAAAAGGCTCTTTTTAAAAACATATGTAGAGGTTCCATCACGATGTGATGGAACCTCTCGACTTTCAGTCATTCAGAAGAAATACCACGCTGCTACACGGCCGACATCAAGAGAGCCACTCGCTCCGCCGCTGCCTGCAGCCTGAGCCCTAGCATAAGCTGTGTTAATATGCGTATATTCTACACCAAACCTGATTGCCTGATTGACATCATACATCAGGTTTACAACGTAGTGCTGAACCGATCTTGGATAATTTGAGTTCATATACGTTGCGTCGTTCCTGATTGTACTGCTTAAGTTCCACTGGCTAGTACCGTATACAGCACTCGCATAAATACTGTCTGTAAAGTAGTAGGTCAACTCTGCCCATCCTGCTGAATTTGTCGCATTCGCTGCATCAAAGTCTGTTGCAGTGATTGAAGCTCGTCTTACGTATGCATCCCAGACATCTGAAGGATACCTTTCTGTACTTGACCCTTGTCCGATTACTATTGTGCCGGTAAAGGCGAGTGAACCAGCCTTGTTGCCTTTTTTCTCGGGAATAACCGGTATAAAGCCTTTAAATGCAAGCCCCCATGTGTTTGCATCATCATCATACCATTGTGTGCCTGCTACACCTGAACGCCTTGCAATCTTGTCTCTACCTATGAATCCGCCAAAAGCCAATGTCAATGGCCTAGGACCGATCTTGCCGTAGGTATCGGTTTTATAGACTAATTCACTTTCAACAAACGGCAGATCGTTTAATCTCTGTGTATTTGAAGCCGCAGGGATACCGGTGGGCGCCCTGGAGCCGCCTGCTAAGTTCGATTTATACTGAGAAACTATACCGTAGGATAACGACCAGTTTTTTGTAAACTTCGTTGTAAACATAATCTGTGGAACCCTGTTGGTTTTTGCCATTGCGAGCTCAGATATTCCAAGCACGTTATACGTGGTCATCCCTTTCCATTTCGTTGAAGCCTGACCGATGAGAAGGGATGTCTTTGCCCAATCAAATTTCAACCAGGCATGCCTCAACCTGAAGCCTTCATATGCACCAGACTGTCTGAAATCGCCCTCAATGAAGGCCGATGTCTTTGCTCCCCATGCGTTAGGGCCTTTAATGGCGAAATTAAGCCTTGTTTCACCGGATGCCATAAAGGAGTTGCCATACTCATCAACTACGTTCTTGTTGCCGGTGATGCTTTCCGGTGATGCATAAAGGTAATCACCGTTGACCCCTTGGCTTGCCCAGCCGCCATCAAACTTTACGAAACCACCAATGCTTATATCCCATCTACTTGCCACAGTACCTGCATAGCTAAAAACAGGCGGTGCAAGGAACAATATAAGCATAACAATTAATAATTTTCTCATTCCTACCTCCTTTTTAATATGTAGTTAAAGAATACATACTTATAAACGATTATTTCACCTCCTTTCACCTCCTGTTTTGGTTCAATAATCCACCGCATTAGGTTTAAAAACTCCCGGAATTTAAACCAATTATAAATCTATCTTATCTTCACAGCATATTTCTCATGTTCCTGAAGTGCTGCTGGCACAGCTAGTCGGTAAGCCTAGCCTCTTCTTACTCTGCCCTTCTTTGTCAAATCTGTTTCCACCTTCCGCCGAAGAGATCTTTGTACTTGTTCAAGACCTCTGTTCTTGTCTCGGCAGTTGCCATATCCACTTTTGGAAATTCATCTCTCCATTCCCATGGTCTCACCGCATATATAATAGCTCTTGATGTCGTCAGGTTCTCGGACGGTTTCCTAATCGTTGGGTCTGTTTCTGTGCTCCACGTAACTTTTATGAGATCCGTTTCATGAGGCCTTGACCTTGTACAGATTGCCCACATCACATCTTCCATGTCATAGATGTCTATATCATCATCAACGATAATCGTGTATCTTCCCTGCATAGCTCCAGCCCTTGTACCGGTAGCAACAAGGCCTGCCTGGGTAGCATGACCAGCATATCGCTGCTCTATGGCTACAATTATCAGATGCCTGGAACCGCCAACCTGAGGAACCCACACCCCTTTAACACCGGGTACATTGGCACTTAACATCTCGCTGTATAGAAGTGCGGAGCGCAACACAGACCTAAGAAATGCCTGGTCAGCCCATATTGCCTTTGCAGGCGGGCAACCGGTGAGGATTGGATTGTTTCTGTAATAGAGCACCTCCGGCTTAAGAAACGGCCGGTCTACCACACCACCCGCATAATAACCAGGCCACTCGCCGAAAGGTCCTTCGGGCATCGTCTGCCCCGGATAAAGAAAACCCTCGACAGCGACTTCGGCGCCAGCAGGAATAGGAAGTCCCGTTACCTTGCCTTTCACTACCGGCACCGGCTTGTTTCTTATGGCACCAATGTAATTAAGCTCAGAGATTTTTTCCGGGATCTCCTGTGAAGAAATGACAAAGGTTGTGGGGTCTGAGCCATATACCATAACGATAGGACAGGGTTCTCCCTTCTCGAAGTATTTTTCATAATGGAGTCTGCCGTGATGGCCCGGCGAGATAAATATACTCACCGTATTCTTGTTAAGAAGCTGTGACCGATACGTGCCCAGGTTCACAAGGCCCGTTTCGCGGTCTCTGGTAATAATATTGTCCGCTGTACCTATGTAAGGGCCTCCATCAAAATCATGCCATTTCGGAACCGGGAAGATACTCAGGTCAATTTCATCGCCGGTTTTCACATTTTCTAGGATGGGTGCATCCTTCACTTCGACCGGATCGAACTGAACTGATTTCTCATTCCACTCTGCAACTTTTTTTGTCAGCACTTCAATAGTTTGTTTGATCGAATAATCTAAAGGTAATCCGAGGGCTAGATTGAATGTCCTGATATTTTGCATCATGTTTGCCGCCATCCTGAAGCCGGGCTTGTAACCCTTGACGTTATCAAAAATAACGGCCTGTGCCTCATTGCGAGATGTTATCTGGCTCACAGGTCCAAAATCGTCCGTATCAGCACCATTGATAACGACAAGCTCGTTTATCTTGTTAACTTCTTTCATCCACTCACGCAAATCCTCAAACATTTTTTACCTCCTTGGTTTTTTAGTGAAATCCGTTGAAATGGTCATGCTCATGGCCGCAGCTTATATCGAGATATTTCATTTCTTCATCTCCCGACATTTGTCTCTTTGCTATATATAAAAATCCATTGGTTGTAACCTATTAAAGTCTCTTCCATGGTTCTATTATGGCGCCCTTTCCCTATGCCTTTACAGCCTCGATCCGACGCCTTTTTTCCACTACCCCTTGCCAGATGAAAATAATGCAGGCACCTGATAGTCCCACAATAAGGGCCAAATGGTTTTGCCAAAAGAGGTAGACAAGTAAGGTAGCAACGGAGATCCCTGAGATGACCATTTCTATTAGGCTAAGCCTCTGTAGTAAGAAGTTGTTTAATAACGCAACAGCAAGAATGTAGGTAATCACGACAACCGTAAAGGCCAAAGTCACGCTCCCTAAAGTGGTGCCCGGCACAAGCAATAGTTCCGGCCTATAGACGAAGATAAAGGGAATGCTAAGACCCACTATCCCAATCTTGACCCCCTGCCAGCCAGCACCCCAGAAATCTGCCTCTGCAACCTTGGCCGCAACGATAGTTGCCAGTGCAACCGGCGGAGTGATGGCAGAGAAAACCGCATAGTAGAGCATGAACATATGGGAAGCCTCTTTTTCGACACCTAAGTTTTCAAGAATGGGAACAGCTACGATGACGAGGATGATGTAGACAGCCATACCCGGCATGCCACAGCCCAAGATTATACCCACAATGGCAGCCCAGACAAGCGAGATGAAGAGATTGCCGAATGAAAGAGCTTCGATGATGTCGGGCAGCCTCATGGCGAGTTGTGTTACCTGAAGGGCGGAGGCGAGCATTCCGATACAGGCACAGGCAACGCCAATCCGAGCTGCCATCATGGCGCCATCCTTACAGGCACTGATGAATTTCTTCACTGTGGGTCTTGTCTTCTTTTGGATAAAGCTGACTAAGATTAAAACTATTGAGGTCCATAACACCGCATATATGGCGCTGATACCCGATATTAGAAATATTGTGAGCAAACAGATGGGCAAGAGGAAGGTTGGAGAGTATATCGCAAGGTTATGCCAATTTACCCCTTCGGACGATGGTTTCAGGCGTAGTTTCTTCCCGGTCACTTGAGCACTGAAAAGGAGTAGAAGGTAATAAAGGACGGCCGGTATAATAGCGATGTAACAGATGTGTGCGTACGCGATACCCATGACGCCTGCCATGATAAAGGCAGTTGCACCCATGACAGGTGGCATGACGGTACCCCCTGTGGCTGCGCACGCCTCGAACCCCGCAGCCTCTTCCGGTGACCTCCCATCGGCCTTCATGGAGGGTATGGTAAACGTGCCCGTGACAGCGACATTGGCCGCCGGGGTTCCGGTGATCATACCAAGCAAACCGCTGCTTACTACACAATTCAGGGCGGAGCCCCCGACAAACCGTCGCGCCACAATCTTTCCCACCTCGTTAAAAAAGATATGGGCGCCTGTTATGATGAGAAAGGAACCGAAGATGATAAAGGGAAATATCTCCTTGGCGGAGACATCAAGGAGTACATCGAAGATACCCCGGAAACCTATTACTAAATAACTAATAATCTTCGAGGAACTTAGTTCCGGTCCCTGAAGCGATCCCGGCATGTATGGGGCAACAAACATGTACACAATGCCAACTAGGCTGAGAATTGGCAGAACCCAGCCGAAGGACATCCAAGTTGTCGAGAGCACGGCTGCAATGAGAAGCCAACCCACCACCTCATCAAGGGGTATAGGGTGGCCTGCCCTGATTTCGAGATCCTCATAATTAATCCAGACATAGATGATACAGATTGCTGCGACGATGAGTGTCGGGAGTTGAAGTATGTTAGGCTTCTTTTTCCCTTTAGGTAGGGCAAGGCAGACGAGAATGAGGACCAGCCCGAGATGGATGATCTGGTGCTGCGTGGGTCCGAACATGGTGAACGCAATATAGGCAAAGTGGTATAAAACAGCCATTACCGCTATGGCTATAATAATGATATCTCGTTTCGTATATAGTTCTGCTGTCTTCATTTCTTCGTCACCTCCTCTACCAAAGAGTTGTTTTCCGTCACGGTGCACCTATCTTCACTTTCATCTCTTTGAAGAATCTGAGCGCTCCCGGATGGACCTCCGCTTCCGAATCAACCGGAAGATTGGACAACTCATCCCTGGTCGGGCTTGTTCCTGCCGGGAGGTACTGCTTAAACTTGTCAACATTCTGATACATAAGTTTTACAAATTCGTATATAGTATCTGCATCTGCCTCCACGCCAGTAAAATAGGTGCGAGCAAGCATCTGGTGTACAGTAATCTCGGTCGTTTGGTTCGGCGTGTAGGTCAGAGGTTTTATCGTAACCGCCCGAAAGGGCCAGCCTGCTGCATGGACCTTGGGGAAGAGATCCGCGGGCATGCCAAAGACATAGATTTTATCCTGTTTGGTCCAAAGGGAGGTAAATCCCGGGGCAACTCTCTTCGAGAAGGAAACAACAATGATGGCATCGACCCTCCTGTCCTGTAGGGCCTCCGCTGCCTTCGAGAAACCGAGCCATTTGATGTTGATTTTTCCGGTCATGTCCGCTGCCTTAAGAAACTCCCGGAGGCGCACTGACGCAGAGGAACCCATGTCCGGTCCACCCAGAGTTTTCCCTTCAAGGTCGTATATACTCTTGATCGATGGGTTCATTGTGGCAAAAAACATTTCTCCTGTCCCAAAGGAGCAGACTGCCCTCAAGTTCTTGTATTTCTTCGTGAACCAGGGTTTCATCCCCAAAACTGCAGCATAGTAGCCCGCATCACCTACGTTCATGATAGTCCTTCGTTTCTTCTCTAAGGAGAGTTTGTCGTAAGTCACTATGTTATCGGTACCCCCAATGCCCTCAACGGTCATAATTTTAAGCCAGGGATGGTTTAGCTTGTTGACAATCTTCTCTACAGCGCTGCCGAGGATGTAGTCGCTTGATCCGAACTTCGCAGACATCAGAGTTAACGTCACCTTTTTCTCAGGAGATGCAACCGCCGATGTTTGAACACCACAGATCATGACACATACTAGTGCTACAGCTAATGCTGCAGCAAAAACTGTTACCTCTTTGTTCCTTTCTCTCTTCATGAAAAACCTCCTTAGTATTTGGCTATTGCCCGCTCGAGACTCCGCCTTTTTTTAAAGCACTGCCAATGCATCCATCGGGCCTTCGCCCTTACTGCCGCCTGTCCCCACAATGAGCGGGGGGATAACCTGCCATCTTTCATATTGGCAAACGAAAAATTCTTCGTGCGTTCCCCTCGAAGATCAGCTTCTTCTCCGCTTCGGTGATATCGAGCCGCTCTATGCACTCAATCTGTTCCCGCACGAGCCTGAAGCCGAGTTGACTGTCAAAAGGCGTGTCAGTACCAAAGAGCACGTGCTCCGGTCCGAAAAAGGCAAGACCACACGCAGTTCCTGCCAAGCTCCCGTTGATCGCCGTATCGGCATAGAACATCTTCAGGTAGTCCACCGGCGACCTCAGGAGTCCCTTCTTGATATTCCCCGGATAGCGCATCTCAAGCATATCATATGCGTCCCTGATACGTTCCTCAAAGTAAGGGGCCATGCCTCCGAGATGGTGGGTCATGAACTTGATCCCGGGAAACTTGTCAAGCACCCCGCTAAAGGCAAGCCTCGTCATTGCTGCCGTTGTTTCAAAAGGCCAGCCGAATATCGACCAGATACCATACTTCGAGTCTTTCTCGCCAGGATAGTCTGCCTGTGTTGAACCGCGTACGGGGTGGATCAGAAGGGGTAGATCGTATGCTGCCATCTTCTCGTACATCGGGAAGAATTCGGGTGAGTCGAGGGGCTTCCCGTTAATGGACGAGAATATCTGTACCCCTCTGAACTTGAGGTTGTTGATTGCCCGGTCGATCTCTTTAAGCGTCGCTTCCATGTCATTGAGCGGCAGGGTTGCCACCGCAGCAACAAAGCGATCCGGATATTTATATATCAGCTCAGCCATCTCGTCGTTGGCACGGCGTGCAAGGTCCACTGCCTCGGCAGGACCGGCCACATCCTCGATGGGCGGAGTAACGAGGCTCAGCACCTGAACGCAGTCATATT
This sequence comes from Syntrophorhabdaceae bacterium, assembly GCA_028713955.1. Classification (NCBI taxonomy): domain Bacteria; kingdom Pseudomonadati; phylum Thermodesulfobacteriota; class Syntrophorhabdia; order Syntrophorhabdales; family Syntrophorhabdaceae; species Syntrophorhabdaceae bacterium. The sequence goes on along the minus strand of JAQTNJ010000004.1, from coordinate 24,562 downwards.
TATCGAGCAACCTGAACCTGACCTCATAGTCAAAGGTCCCCACATTGGCCTCAAGCTGTTTTTTGACCCAGGTCTTGACGTTGGGAGAACTATAGAGTGCTTCTTTGAACTTGACTGGCAGGATATGTGCGTAACTGTCTATCTTCACTTCTCTACCCCCTTTATTTCATTGGTTGTCCTTCAAGGGATAACCATAATTCTTATACAATAGCGATTCTTACTTATCCCAGAAGATGCCGGCTTTGCGTCCTTTATCTATGTAGTACTTCCATGTCTTCTTTGTGCTGAAGGGCTGGAACGTGTTTTCTGCCGCTCTCTTGATCTCTTCCTCGGCCATGGGTATCGGTGTCCCCATAATATAGGAATCAACGAGAAGCTTCGCATTCTCTTCCATATAAAAGGCTGAGGTCACAACTGCTTCTATCGTAGCCTCACCCAGCACTGCGCCGTGTCCTCTCAGGACTATGGCCCTTTCCTTGCCGAGGGATTTTACCATCTTGTTCGCAGCTTCCGTGGTCCCGATCTTTTCTGAGTCAGGATAGACAGGAACCTTCGTGCCAAAAATGGTCCCGTGCCCACATACCGGAATAAGGTCTTTCCCGATGATACTGGGGATGATGATATAGTGCGGGTGGATGTGAATCACCGCGTTCACATCCTCGCGAGCGCGGTAAACTGCCGCGTGGATAGCCGTTTCGTCCGGGACTTCCGATTTCTCGTTGAGCTGTTTGCCATCAAGCGTAACCTCACACAGGTCAGATGGCTTCACCTCTCCCCTTGCCTGGTTATAACTATGGATAAAAAAGGTTTTTCCTCCCGGAATACGCGCACTGATATGACCCGAAAAAGCCACGAGACCTTCCATGTTGAGGATACGGACGGCGCGTGCAATCTTGTCTTTCACGAGTTCCGTCTCACTTTTCAGGTCAGGATTTACCTTGATTACGCCAGCCTCGTTTTTACCTCCCGGCCTGTATGTCAGCCAGACTCTGTCGCCTTTCCTCATATCCTTAAAGCTAATCAATTTGTCCCCCTGGAAGACCTCAGTCCGTTTAGCCCTCATTTTAGAAACAATAGTCTGCCCGCTGTCTGTTTTTATGGTAACAGCCTTACCACCACCCTCTACCTTTGTAATCTCCCCTGTGGCAACCTTAACATCAGCCATTGCAGGGGTTACTCCTGATGCCAGCACCAGAATAAGCAGCACACTTAAAATAATCCTGTGTCTCATACTGCAATTCCTCATTACGATTACCTCCCCCTTTTTTTATTTATATAAGAAGATTATTTGCAATAACCATACCAAGACTCAAATAATCTTACAATAAGAGGTGGCTAATAATATGAAATATAAAGAAATCCTACCCAATCTCAAGTTATAAAAATCAATTAGCGGGCAACCACTAGGTAAGACGATTAAGTTTCTTTTTGGGAACATATGTTACCTAAAAGAAACTTGCACTGCTATTCCCGATATGTTAAAAATGGTTAACAATAATTTTTTGGAGAACTCATGACTTTAAAAATCTGTTTTGTCTCCCCATATACAGAATTGACACGAATACTTGAAGGAATTTTTTCTGGACTACCTGACCCTCCAAGGATTACGGAGGGGGCGTATGGAGTTGCTGAAGGCATAGTCCGGATGTCCCTGCAGGATGGCTATGAGGTGTTTGTCACCACGGAAAAAAATGCGCGCTTTCTCCGAACCAGATTTAGTCTACCTTTTGTCGACATCCCGTTCACGGCATTTGACGCTGTCTATGCACTACACCAAGCTAAGAAACGTTACGGTTATCCGATTGCACTTTTCGAGTTTCATTCTAATAATCCTTACGTCACCGCATTCCAGGACATAATTGGGTGTGAGATTAGAGAATTTATTATCAATGATCAGACTGACGCTGCAAACAAGCTACTCAAGGCGAAGCGGGAAGGATGTAAGGTAGCCGTCACCGGCGGACTCACTGCAGAGACAGCCCGTAAGGTTGGTGTTCCCTGTGTTCCCCTTTTTCCTCGAATTGAAGCAATCAAACAGGCCCATGAACAGGCCAAACAGATCCTTGAGGAACGTCGCGAAAAACAGTCCGAGGCAGTTAGATTTCATTATATTACACAGTATTCAGAGGCTGGCGTTATTATGGTTGATACTGACCACCGGGTTACCGTATTCAATTCTTCTGCGGAGAAAATTTTCGGTTTTCCTGCAAAGCGTGCGCTTGGCAAACCGTTGCAAGATCTGGTTCCCTCTGGTCCTCTTGCCCGTCCAACATATGGAGACCGCGATCGCGTAGAAGAGCTCCAGGTAATCGGTAAAAACCACGTGCTGATTAGCAGAATACCAATAATTGACCGCGAGGAGTTTGTCGGGACTGTTTTCACTGTACGTCCTGTAGACAAAGAACGAAGCAGGGAATTAAAGGTAGGTCAACCACAGGCCAGTGGACTTATGGCCAAGTCTACTTTCGCAGATATCATTTCATCAAACAATTCTATAATGATTGAAGTAATTGAGAAAGCCCGCCGCATTGCCGCAACGGATGAGACCGTGCTTATCACGGGGGAAACGGGTACAGGAAAAGAGCTTTTCGCGCAAGGCATCCACAACGCAAGTTCCAGGAAAGATAACGCATTTGTCGCAGTCAACTGCGCAGCTATACCACCCTCTCTTATCGAAAGCGAACTCTTCGGCTACGCAGAAGGCGCCTTTACGGGTGCCAGGCGGGGTGGACGTCAGGGTATGTTCGAGCTCGCCAAGGGCGGAACCATATTTCTCGATGAAATAGGTGAATTGCCGAAGGACGCTCAAAGTCATTTACTCAGGGTAATTCAGGAAAAGGAAATTATGCGGGTTGGCGATAACAAAGTAATAAGGGTCGACACGCGGGTAATCGGCGCTACCAACCAGTTACTAGAGGAGGCAACAGAAAGGGGTCTGTTCAGAAGCGACCTGTATTATCGGCTCAATGTACTTCAATTGGAACTTCCGCCCCTAAAAGAACATAGCGAGGATATACCGTTTCTTATTCACGCCTTTCTTAATCAATTTGGCAACGATCCTATACGGACAGCCCAGATTGAAGATGCTCTTCAGGAATACCAGGAAATCTTCTTACATCATTCTTGGCGTGGAAACATACGTGAACTCCAAAATATAGTAAGGCGATTGCTAGCAATAGTAGAAACAAAGGACAAGACCTCCCTATCCAATCAGGTGGGCAACGTCATCAATGAAGGATTGAAGCAAGCTAACACCTCGTCTTCTGAGCTATGCCCACCACAGGACATGAATATCAAAAATTTGATCTCCCATCTTGAAGAATATTTTATCAAACAACAGTCTGAGGCCTTCAAAGGCAATAAGACCATGCTTGCAAAAAAATTGGGAATCTGTCGAACCACCCTGTGGCGGAAACAAAACAATCGACGATAGAAGTACCACACATCATTGGAAGATCTATGTAGCATGTTTTGTGAGTTGTAGTTCATGTCGCTGTGTGAGCTGTCTTCCACCTGTATAATTTCAGAAGGTTATGAGAGGCACAGACAAGCTGCCATTCCACCCTGACGTTTTCCAGCCCCTGAAGGAGAAAGCGGTGGAACCCCCGCTCCTCTTTTATCTGCCCGAAGACAGGTTCTGCCGTTTCCATTTCCGGTACAGGGAATCGGCGATCCGGTACTTTTTGAGTCCTTCTTTCAGCGTTGCATGACGTTCCATGTACTTTACTTCTGTTCCGAGGTTAAGGACCTTCTCGGTGGCTTCTCTTTTTCTTCCATGCCTGTATCTCCTTTATGATAACGACTCACTAAAAAAAACAGGTCATATCCTGACGGGAGGAATAAGCGCCTCTATGGTGTGCCGTTGCAAAAAGGAGATATTGTCTTCGCTGAAGTACCCCGCGTCGGCAGAGAGCCACTTCGGGAGACGTCCCAGATTGTGCTGCATCAGACCGGTCATGGGCTCTATCTGTTTCCTGTCATTGGTCTGTCCGGTCGCATCGGCGGCGATGATTATCTGCGATGCGGTATCCACCGCACACTGGGCGTTGTATCCCTGAACGAACTCCTTCGTGGCGGAGTCCTTCATTATTCTGCTTTCCGGATCGGTGAAGTTGATCTGGTCTTTGGGATCGGGGTCTTTGCCCTTTTCTTTCCGGACACGCTTCTCAAGGGCGGCCTTCGCCTCTTTGATCTTCTTAAGCCTTGTTTCCCTGAAGGCGAACTCTTCGGGGATCTCATCGCCTTTTTTGCCCTTGCCGTAGAGCGCGTCCTCCAGGGCATCGGCCTTATCGGCTTTCGCAAGAAGCCTTTCTATCTCCCGTTCCAGTTCCTTCTCGCGCTGCATCATGCGGCCGTAGCTCATGGCCTTGTGCTTCGATGCATTGGCCTTCATCTTTGTCCCGTCAAGACTGATGTGTCCCGCCTTTACCAGCCCGGCTTCCCGGCAGAGCAGCAGTATCTGAAGGAAAAAATCTTTCAAGGCAGGAAGGTGGGTATTCCGGAACGAAGAGATCGTGTCGTGATCCGGGTGATGTCCTGCGGCGAGGATCCGGAAGGCAATATCTTCATGTGTTCTTTTTTCTATCTTACGCGAAGAAGGGATGCCGATACAGTACGCATAGAAAAGAAGTGAAACCATCATGGCAGGGTGATAGGGAGGCTGACCCCGTTCATCACTTCCGTACGCATCCTTGATCTTTGACAGATCGAGGACCTTCACCACATCGGCGACAAAATAGACAAGGTGGTTTGCGGGAAGCCACTCCCGGAGAGATGGAGGCGGGAGGAATGTCTGGTCAAGATCATACGGCTTATAGGATTTACCCATTGGTACGCACCGGCAGGTTGATGTTCCTTATTATAATGCGAATTGAGGAGTATTGGAAAGAGGAATATTCCGACAGGCTCCTAGAGATAGAAAAATTTAAATGAAAAAAAAGTTTATTTTAGGGGACAATTGTTACCATATGGGAACATACAGCTTTTTTTACACTTATATCTATCTCAAAGATAACTGTTGATTATTATTGCTATTAACTTGCTTTTTTACATATATCATCCCAAGCGGCATGATTCTTGCTGTTAAACAATACATGAACCAGCAATGATTGACATGAAAAGAGATGCAAGGGGGTAATTAATGCATGAGAATTGTTAGTTATAACATAATTCTTCTATTAAAATTCACAAATGCTCTGTACAAATCCCCAAACATCAAGAACTTGATTAAGAAACAGTTTGATGTAAATTTAGATACATTCTCAGCAGGACAAATCATTATGACAAGGGGGAGTCTGTGAAACCGATTGAATATCCTGATCTAGAAGTATTATTTCGCCCAAAGTCGATCGCGATTGTAGGAGCCACTGAAGACCCAGGCAGGGTGGCTGGGCTTCCACTCAAATATGCGCTCGATCATGGATATCAGGGGCGGCTCTATCCAGTTAACCGTAGCAGGGATACGGTCCGCGGTCTGAAGTGCTACCCGACTGTTAAAGATATTCCCGATCCCGTAGACGTAGCCATGGTCGTTGTGCCTTCACACACCGTACCAGAAATTATAGAGGAATGTGCGGCAAAAGAGATAAAGGCAGTAGTAATAGGTGTATCTGGCTTCGCGGAACTTGACGAGAAAGGTCGTAAGCTTCAGGAACGGATAGTTGATACTGCAAAAAGAAGCGGCATGAGAATTTGCGGCCCAAATACAAACGGCATACTTAATGTACACGAGCACATATCTCTTGGTTACTCCTTCGCCCAAGAGGTGGTCATACCAGGCAGGCTCGGCTATGTGACACAATCAGGCGCATTGCTCTCCGCTTCAGTGCCTCGGTTTTCTCAGCGGGGCGTAGGAATGAGTTTTTTTGCTGGCGCAGGAAACCAAGCGGATCTTGAGGTGATGGACTATGTACGTTACTTACTCGATGACCCAAATACCGATGTTATCGCTACATATGTCGAGGGATTTAATGACCCTCGCAAATTCCCCGATGTAGCCGATATTGCCCTAGAACGGCAAAAACCTCTCGTAATGCTCAAGGTTGGCCGATCAGAGCTCGCGGCAAAAGCCGCACAGAGCCATACGGGCTCTCTTGCCAGTTCAGATATAGTGATTGACGCAATCTGCAAGCAGAAAGGTGTCACGAGAGTGGATGACTTCAATGAATTAATCGCTGTTTCATCGGTTTTTCTCAAATGCAAACCTCCAAAAGGTAACAGGGTTGGCGTCATCACAAGTTCCGGTGGTGCAATCGGGATGATTGCAGATCAGGCACAAGGCAGCGGGTTAGTCTTTGCAGACGTTAGCCAAAAAACAAAAGAACAGGCCTCACAACTTTTACCTTGGTATGGCGAATTCAAGAGCCCCTTTGACATTGCTGCAGCTGGGTCTAAAGCGACACAGGACTTCAATCTTGCTAAAGCGTCCGTTCAATTTGTACTTGAGGATGATAATACGGATATCCTTCTTGCAGTCATTACCCCTATGGATCGTAGAGGCACACACAATTATCTGCAAGCGATCGTAGAGGCATCAACGATTTCCACAAAACCAATTATCCTCTTTAACCCCATGGCAGATTTTAGAGAGGGGGAGGCGGAGATTATCAAACAGGGATCAATACCGGTCCTCAGTGATAGTGCAGAATGCGTAAAGGCGATCGACGCTTTGATAAAGTTCGGACAGGCGTTAAATTTCCGAGATACCAAGCAACAAGCTGTGCGTTCTTCGCGGGCTCAATCAATTTCAGAAGGATTGAGGAAGTCAAATAAGAAAATTTTAAGCGAACATGAGGCCAAAGAGTTGCTGGCGCAATACGAAATCCCCGTTACAAAAGAAAAGTTGGCAGTCTCTGAGGATGAGGCGGTACGAGTCGCAGCGCTTATTGGTTATCCAGTTGTACTCAAGGTAGACTCCCGAGATATTCCCCACAAGACAGAGGTAGGCGGTGTTAGACTCAACATTGCAGACGAGCCAAGTCTCCGACAAAGCTACAGCGACATTTTGTCCTCTGTCAGCAATCATGCACCAAACGCTAGCATTTCGGGAGTACTTGTGCAAGAAATGGTTTCTGAGGGACGCGAAGTGATTGTCGGAATTTCGAAAGATCCTCAGTTCGGCCCGATTATCATGTTTGGTCTGGGTGGTGTCTTCGTCGAAGTATTGAAGGATGTGGCAATCAGGAGAGTCCCATTATCTCGATTTGACGCAGAGGAGATGGTCAGGGAAATCAAGGGTAACGCATTACTAGGTGCTTTCAGGGGAAGTCCCGAGGCTGATATCGACGCCATTGTTGATGTCCTCCTGAAGATGTCACAACTTGCCGTAGATTTAGGTGATTATATAACGGAAATCGAAATCAACCCATTGATAGTGTTTGAAAAAGGAAATGGAGTAAAGGCAGTTGATGCTCTTGCAGTATTAAACGAAAACATGCGAGGCGTATAATAAGGAATATCATGGCAAATGCTTTTAATACCAATTATACTTTTGATTACTTTAAAGGAGGTCTGTATTAGTCAACACGTTTTCTGACATCCCTCATCTTTCATGCCGTCTTCTGATACCTGATCATCTTCTCCCTCGTCATGGGCAATGTATCCAGAAAGGTCTGCATGGGAGTCTTCTCGAAGCAGTACCTGCCGGAGTAGGTGCGGTTTTCGTTGTGCTCCCTCAGCCACTCATCGAGATTTTCCTGGAGCTCTTCAACACTGGTAGAACTCATTGAGCACCGTTCTTTGGAACCTCTCGCATATACCGTTGGTCTGGGGCGATTTTGTTTCGGTCTTTGTATACTCGATCCCCTCCATGGTCAGATAGAGTTCATATTTATGGTATTTTCTGTTGCCGCAGTATTCAGATCCCCTGTCGGTAAGCAAACGGAGGAGAGGAATATGGTGCTCTTCAAAAAAGGGAAGCGCCCGGTCGCTTAAAAGATCAGCGGCGGCGAGAGCGTTCTTTCTGTCATAAAGCTTGGCCATGCTTACCTTACTGTAGGTATCAATGAAGGCCTGCTGATAGATCCTTCCCACTCCCTTCAGGTTTCCGATATAGAAGGTATCCTGGGTGCCGAGATAGCCCGGATGCCCTGTTTCCATCTCTCCGTTGTCAACACCTTTTTGTTTTGTCCACTTTTCAGAGGTTTCATGATGCGGTCCTGTTGCCGTCGAAGATCTCAAAAACTATGGGCAACCCTTCTCTCGTTGCCACAATACCGATGGTGACCTGGGGACAGTCGGGACGGCTGTCCCTGCTGTATCCCCTCTCTTTGCCTAGGGATTGCCCTTTGCGTTCCCTTCAAAGTAGGTAGAGGTGATATCGTAGAAGAGAAAATCGAAGGTAAGAAGAAGAGTTTGCCGTATCGCTTCTGGAGATGTCTGCACAGATCGTCTTTGTGGGGCCGAAGGGCATCGAGGGCGCGATAAAGCCGGTCGTCATTTATCTTATCGCCGGGGATGCCGAGAAGAAGAGCCGGTCAAGTCTTTTCAGACAGCATCCGGCATTTTTTAAGTGGTTCACTGCTTCCATTCATACCGCATCCCTGATCCTTGGCAATGTACAATAGTACACCTCAGTACACCTCGTCAGGCGTTCTGTCGTTAAGCCCCTGGTGGGGCCGCCGGGTATTATACCGATCGAAGAATTTTTCAAGCTCCTTTTTCGCATGGGTAATCGATTCATATGCCTTTAAATATACCTCTTCATATTTTACTGTTTTCCATAGCCTCTCTATGAATATGTTGTCCCTCCAGCGATTGCGCCCGTCCATGCTGATACGGATGTTGTTGTGTATGAGAATATCGGTAAATGCGTCAGAGGTGAACTGGCTTCCCTGGTCGGTATTGAATATATCGGGTTTGCCATATTTCATCAATGCTTCCTCCAGCACTTCCATACAAAATGAGGTATCCAGCGTATTTGACACCCTCCACGACAACACCTTCCTGCTTGCCCAGTCCATTATAGCGACGAGGTAGCAAAATCCCTTTTCCATGGGAACATAGGTTATATCCGAGCACCAAACCTGATTGGCCTCCGTTATGTCAAGCCCACGAAGGAGATAGGGATAGACCGTATGACCAGGCTGGGGTTTTGAAAGACGGGGCTTCTTGTAGATGGCCTCGATGCCCATCTTTCTCATAAAGGTACGGACATGTATCCTGCCTATTGTGTAGCCCCTCCTTTTCGGAATGCTTTTTATTCCCCTGGAACCGAGATAAGGCTCTTCCAGGTGGATCTCGTCGATACAACGCATGATCTCCCTGTCGCTGTCGCTTACCGGGACAGGGATGTAGCAGATGCCTGACCGGGAGAGGTTCAGTATTGTGCACTGTCTTGTAATAGGCAACGTATGCTCCTTGTCGATCATTTCTTTGCGCTCGGCCCGTCTATGCGCCCGAGTGCGACTGATAAAAAATCGTTCTCCATGGCAAGCTGCCCTATTTTGGCGTGGAGTTCCTTGATATCAGGTTCTTTCTGAGATGATTTCCCTTTGTCGAATACTTCAGGGGCCTTTTCCAAAAGGACCTTCTTCCATTCGGCGATCTGGTTCGGGTGTACCTGGAAACGCTCTGATAACTTCACCAACGTCTGCTCTCCCTTGATTGCTTCCAATGCTACCTTTGCCTTGAATACTGCTCCATGGTTCCTTCGTGGTCTTTTTGTCATTTGGCTACTCCTTTCTGTTGGTTATTATAGAGCAGCATTACCACTTATGTCACCGTCTGAATTTATTGTACCAGCTCTACCTTCAATTCCTCATTTTCCGTCCCCCATCTGGTGAAAAGTTTAGCATCTATTGAAAAGAGATCAAGCGCCTTGCCAATAGTCTGATCAACGATGTCCATGATTGTTTCCGGCAGGTGGTAGAAGGCGGGGATCGGAGGCATTATAATACCTCCGATCCTTGTCACCTTTAACATGAGTTCAAGGTGACCTTCGTGGAGGGGGGTCTCTCTCACAAGCAACACGAGCCTTCTTCTTTCTTTGAGGGTTACATCTGCAGCCCTTACAACAAGGTTGCTGTTGTAGGAATTTGCTATCGCAGAGAGTGTTTTTATAGAACAGGGGGCTACTACCATACCGTCTATCGGGAAAGACCCGCTTGCTATAGAGGCACCGACATCTTCAAAATCGTATACATACGATGCCATAGACTCAAGATCGGACCGTGTATATTTTGTCTCTATCGATAGATTATTTATACCGGACTTTGTGATGACCAGGTGGGTCTCTACCTCCAATTTAGAGAGCACCTCCAACATCCTCACGCCATATTGAATACCTGAAGCCCCTGATATAGCCACAATGATCTTTTTCATGAAACTCCTCCTCTTCATTGCAAATCGTATGTTAATCTGTTAACCACGTAACAAGTTCATGGTTAATGAAATTAAAGAAATATTTTGCAAGAACAATGCCATAATTTTCTTAATGTTTTGTACAGGATGCTTGTTTTGAACGAACGATACAATAATGTGTGGCGTGATTATAGTTATCGGAAATGTTTCTGCTAACGTGGTATTACTGTTTTAATCCAAGCTTGTTCAGTTTACGCCACAGGGTTGTTCTACCTACACCTAATTGCCTGGCCAGCTCAGATTTATTATAATTCACCTGTTCATAAAGACGGGCTATTAAAGCAGACTCTGTATTTTCTAAGACGTCTTTGAGACCGATGGAAGAGGGTTGCTGCATCTCTGTATTCTTTTCAGGATATATCTTCAGTATTTCACTAAGCATATCCCTTACAATCCCTTCAATAGAGCCATCCGTTTTTGTTTCGCAAAGTACAGATATTCTTTTAACAAGATTCTGGAGTTCCCTGATGTTGCCAGGCCATGAATAATCTGTCAAAACCTGCTGGTACTTATTCAAGATTAACTTTATAATCATTCGGGTTTCTGTATTTGTGCAGGATTGATGTAAGAAAGAGTCTGACAGCGGTAATATATCTTCAGGACGCTCACGCAAAGGAGGGATCCTCAACTGCAGAACATTCAAGCGATAATAAAGGTCAGACCGGAATCGCCCATTTCTTACAGCATCTTCAAGCTGCTGGTTTGTAGCGGCAATGACTCTCACGTCTACGGGGATAACCTTGATATCTCCGACGCGCCTGACCTGTTTTTCCTGAAGTACACGAAGCAGCCTTAACTGAGCATCCTGTGGAAGTTCGCCAATTTCATCAAGAAATATGGTCCCCCCATGGGCGAGTTCAAAGAGCCCTTTTTTGCCCCCTTGTTTTGCCCCCGTAAAAGAACCCTCGGCATACCCAAAGAGCTCGCTTTCTAAAAGTGTTGGTGGAATAGCGGCGCAATTGACCCCAACAAAAGGGTGGCCCCTGAAGGGGCTCTCATTATGGATGCTTTGAGCAAATATTTCTTTTCCAGTACCTGTTTCGCCTGTGATAAGGATAGTTTCTTTTGAATTGGCAAAACGTTTTGCATGATTAATAATCCCACGTATCGTGTCGCTTATTGTAATGATATCATCAAAGGTCATTGTTGCCGCGAAGTCATTGTTATGGGTGGTTCTACGAACCTTTTCCTCAAGGGATTCTATTCTTTTTACCTCCTGCAGGGTGAATATAGCCTCAGTGAGTTCCTTGTGATCGTAAATGGGAACAGCATTTATGATGATATTTTTTTGAGAGAAGGTCTTTACCTGATCAAGTTGTGCCACGCCATTCTCGATAACCGGGGGGAGTATGTTTTCCGGTAATACGTCATACAAAGTGTTGCCGATTGCCTTCTGTGCCGGTATGCCTAATATGTGTTCTGCGGCGGGGTTGAAAACAGTTATCTTATTCTCTTTGTCAATCACAATAATACCATCGAAAGAATACTCAACAACACATCTGAAAACCACCGCTTTGTGTCTTTCGGTATGACGGGCCAGCACTACCTGCTGCGCTTGGTCGTACGAATATAAAACAGCCTCTTTTTTGGGGATTAATAACACCCTTTCACAACCCACCTGCTGCGCCATAGCGTGAACCAGCCCTCCGCCCACAATAACCTTGAACCCTTCCTTTTTTGCTTGTATCAATTTATCGCGGGCGTCGTCTTCATTTTGGAATACAAACTCCTGAATATCGCAATTGATGATCTCCTCGAAAGTCGGTAAAAGGGGGTTATGATAGAGAAACTGGAAAAGGGCAATCGGGTGACCATGTTGGGTACTTGCCTCTTTCAGTGCACATATGGTATCGAAGGCTGTGAAGGGGATAACGACAATGGGCATACTGAGTCTGGTTCTAAGGTACCGGGCATTGTTTTCTGTGGTAACAAAGACTTCAATACCCTGTTCCAAGGAAGTGTACGATACTATTTCGGCAGCAGCATTGGCTGCTTCGATGACAAGCGGTGGCTTCGGGGTCTCAATAAAGCATTGGCGAATCAAGGAGGTAAGGGCGGGATATGGCGAGATGTAACAAATTTCAGCGTTTTGCATTCTCGGTCACCTCCTCGACCCCAGGTTTAAGGTTACTATTTGGAAGGTGTTTAATGTTGTTCCATATATGGAATATAGAGTTCCATTATTGAAACAACACTATGTTTATATCATAATCCGTAGCACAAATAAAAATTTTTGTAAATAAAAGAATTCGTGTCTGTCCATCTGAACCATAGAGTACTGTTGAGGGCGGCAGGGTACGTGAGTGTTCGATAATATCTGAAACAGGATGGACAGAGCTTCAAACCATAGTCATAACATGCGGGTATTTTTGTATGTTGAAGGACGTCCACGGGGCGAGGTCATTAGATGAATTGGAAGGAGTTGATAGGGAACAACTCTATACCGCTAATGGAGTTTGGCATGCGTCTTGCTTTCTATGGGACTAAAATGTCAGTAATTAAAAAATTTAGGAGGTTTTTATGGGTGAAAAGAAACATTTAGCGGACATGCGGTCAACAATTGAGTACCTGCAAAAAGAAGGGGAGCTGCTGGTGGCCAAGGAGCCTACCGATCCGATACTGGAAATGGCCGGTATCCAGGTAGCGTTAGAAGAGGGGCCAGCAATTTTTTACGAGAAAGTTAAAGGTTACCCTCATATGCGGGCCGTAGGGAATATTTTTGCAAGAAGAGACCGGATTGCAAAGCTTTTTGGTGTGGATGACTGGAAACAGTTCAAATGGAAATGCCTCGAAGCCCTGAGGAAACCATTACCCCCGAAACTGGTGGACAAAGCACCGTGCCAGGATGTGGTTATGACCGGTAAAGACATCGATATACTCAGCTTCCTGCCTGTTTTGAAGCACACAGCAAGAGATGGCGCCAGGGTAATGGGTAGCGGCAATGTTCTGATATGTGACCAATGGGCACGTGGAGGCAAAGAATTCTCATATAAAAGGATGCATTTCAGAGGCAAGGATTGGGGTTCGATCACATCCAGTCCAGCAACACACACAGAAGCAATCGTGTTCATGGATCACCGTGGAAAAGATATACCGATGACCATCAATATCTGCAATCCTCCGGCAGCCATGATGATAGCCGCAGCCGGTGGTGTTCACAGTGTAGTTCCACTTGGAACGGATGAACTTGCAATTGCAGGGGCGATGCAGGGCTTCCCGGTGGATATCGTCAAAGCCAAAACAGTTGATGCCTATGCTGTCGCCAACGCAGAGATCGTCATTGAGGGTTACTGGACAAAAGAGACAATCTGGGAAACAGAGGAAGCGGAAAAAGACGGCAGGCAGGACGTTGTGCCATTCTTCCCGGAGTGGACCGGATATCTCGGCAAAACATGGAAGAGCCGGAAGTTCCAGATTACTGCCATCACTCATCGGAAAGACCCCATATTCTACAACCAGCTTGCGGCTTCTTATGACGGCGAATTCAATGCCTTTGATCTGAGGGAAGCAATGTTCTATGAGTTGGCCGACAGGCTTGTTCCCGGTATGGTTATTGACACGCACTGCCCCTTTGCACTGAGATTCTGGGGTGGTGTAATATACCAGGTCAAGAAGAGGAGACCGAGGGATGAGGGTTACCAGCGCAATATCCTTATTAATACCCTTGGTGCCTGTCCCGGTATACGTCTTGTTATTGCCGTTGATGAAGATGTTGATATTTACTCCATGGATGATGTCATGTGGGCAATTATGAGCCGTGCGGAGCCTGCTGTTGATTTCCTGAGAGGTGCAACCGGTTCAAGAGGTGTTGCAGCCCAACCGGGTGAAGAGGCAACGCGACTTGATATTGGAGGTTTTGGAGGAGGTTTGGGCATAGACGCCACAGTCCATTTCATGGAAAAATGGCGTTACGAAAGGGCACATTATCCTTCCGATATGGTAGATCTAAAAAAGTGGTTTTCAGACAAAGAGATAAAGGCATCCTTGGCACAGCAAGGTGACTATGCGAGGTCTATGGCAAGATTTGGTTGGGGTTAAGAGTTATTGCATAGCATACATCGTTAGAGGAATGCGGTATTATTCAATAACTGCATTCCTCTAACGGAAATGATAAACATGTTCATATGCGAATTCTGCAGGAGGCTATCTTGAAGACATAATTGTTTGGCAAAAATTTTGATTATAAAATATTAAAACGTAAAGAGGGGTATGAGGAGGCGTGCAACCATGGCAAAACAAATTGAATATCCTAATTTGGAACCGCTTTTCAGGCCAAAATCAATAGCCGTAATAGGAGCTACCGAGGATCCCCGTAGAGTTGCAGGTTTGCCGCTGAAATTTGCCATTGAGCACAATTACAAAGGGAAGCTTTTCCCTGTAAATAATAACCGTGAATCTGTCCTTGGGCTCAAGTGTTACCCTAGTATCCTCGATATTCCTGAGGAGGTCGATGCTGCTATGATAGTGGTACCGGCTGCTGTAGTCCCTGATGTGATCGAACAGTGCGCACAAAAAGGTGTTAAAGCGGCTGTAATCGGTGTTTCAGGATTCGCAGAACTTGACGAAGAGGGCAAAAAGAGACACGATCGGATAATAGAGACGACAAAGAAGAGCGGGATGAGGATTTGTGGACCCAATACAAACGGATTGCTGAATGTGCACGAAGGAATCTCCCTGGGTTACTCCTACGCCCAAGAAGTTGTTATCCCGGGGAGATTAGGCTACGTCACGCAGTCGGGCGCTTTGCTCAGCGCTACTGTCCCGCGTTTTGCTAAAAAAGGGATTGGCATGAGCTATTTTGTTGGGGCAGGAAACCAGGCAGACCTAGAAGTTTTCGATTACGTACGATATTTAATCGATGATCCCAATACGGATGTCATCGCTGTCTATGTTGAAGGTTTCAAGAACCCGCAAAAATTCATTGATGTTGCCGGCCTTGCCATAGAGAAGAGAAAACCAATAGTGATGTTAAAAGTGGGGCGCTCTGAACTGGCAGTGAGTGCCGCAAAAAGCCACACGGGGTCATTGGCAGGTTCAGACCCGATCGTTGACGCAATTTGCAAACAAAAAGGTGTTGCCAGAGTGGATGATTTTGATGAATTGATTGCAGTGTCATCGGTTTTTCTCAAATGCAAACTACCGAAAGGCAATAGGGTTGGGATAATATCGAGTTCGGGCGGGGCAATTGGTCTGGTGGCTGATCGTGCCATGGGATCAAGGATCAGCTTCACTGATGTATCTGCAAAAACAAAACAACAGGCATTAGCTGTTTTACCGTGGTATGGAGAGTTTAAAAGTCCCTTTGACATTGCAGCGGCAGGATCGAAAGCAACGCAGGATGTAGAGCTTGCCAGAAAAGCAGTGGATTTTATTCTGTTCGATGAAAATGTTGATATATTACTTGCCATAATAACGCCAATGGAAAGACGGGGAACTCAAAATTACATACAGGCAATAGTTGATGCATCAAAATCGAGCAGCAAACCGGTAATCCTTTTCGCCCCTATGGGAGGCTTACGCGAGGAGGAGGAAAAAATCTTCTATGAAGGCAATGTGCCTATGTTGACCGACAGCGCCGAATGCGTGATAGCATTAGATGCTATGCTTGAATTTGCAGAGGCAGTTAGACGACAAAAAGACGCTGAGGAATTGCCTGATATTAATAGCCATGTTGACAAAGAAAAGATAAAAAAGGAACTTTTCGACAAAAAGAACAAAACCCTCTCCGAACATGAGAGTAAACAGCTGCTGTCATACTACGGTATACCAGTCGTCGAAGAAGCAATAGCGGTCTCCCCTGATGAAGCCATTAAAATAGCGGAAAAAATAGGATACCCGGTTGTTTTAAAGATAGATTCCCCGGATATTGCACATAAAACCGAAGCAGATGCTGTTCGTCTTGGCATTACAAACAGGGATGAACTGGTACATGCATTTCATGAAGTGGAGAATAATGCAAGAAAATACGCTCCACATGCATCGATAAAAGGTGTGTCGATCCAGAAAATGATCAAGGATGCGAGGGAGGTTATTGTCGGGTTGTCCTATGACCCTCAATTCGGTTCTGTTGTTATGTTTGGTCTTGGAGGGGTGTTTGTTGAGGTTCTCAAGGACGTTTCACTACGAGTTGTACCATTGACAAGGGCTGATGCAGAAGAAATGGTCAAAGAGATTAAGGGGCACAGATTGCTTGAATCTTTTAGGAGCAAATCCGCAGCAGATATTGAGGGTATTATTGATGTGCTGTTAAAACTTTCCCTGTTGGCTGCAGATTTAGGCGATGTTATTTCCGAAATAGATATTAATCCGCTGATGGTAATGGATAAGGGAGAAGGTGTTATTTCTGCTGATGCCCTGGTTGTTTTGAAATAAGTGCTGTAGGAAAATAGGTTATCAGTAGAAACAGGGGAAAAAATGAGCACCGCGGCCTGTGGAATAAATTGTGATGTATGTAAGCTCAAAACATCTTGTGGAGGATGCGTCTCAGGTGTTGATCCAAAGGCTCAGGAAAGATCATTAGAACTTAAAGAAATGCTTGGCGCTCTTTGTCCTGCACTTGACTGTGCCATAAAGAGGGGCCAGGATTACTGTCTGAGATGTGACGACTTTCCTTCATGCAAAAGACTCTATAAATGGGAAATCCCTTACAGCAGGGTTCTTCTTGATCTTCTCAAAGATTTCAAGGAAAAAAGTGGACTATAGGGACTATAGGGAAAATACTTAGAGAAAAAAATATGTAAGAAACATAAAGTGTATGCACAACAAAAACAAAAAAGGGGGTATTGGATTATGTTACGTAAAACAAAGATTTTGTTAATCATTGTCTGTGTAATGGCTGCAGTAACGCTATCGCTCTATGCAGATGCAGCAGAAAAGATTACCCGGTTGCTCATCGGATCAACTTCAACGACTTCCAGTTTTTATTCATACAATGTAGGAGCTGCAAAGGCAATCAATAGGCTTGCCCCTGGAATCAATGCCACCGTTGTCGCTACACAAGCGTCCGTCGATAACATCGAAAGAATTCGCAAGGGGCAGCTCGACATGGGACTTACCGGTGACAACGCGGTGTATGAGGCATATAATGGTTTAAAAAGATGGCAAGGGAAGCCTAACCCTGAATTCCGCTGGATATGGGGATATATAATGCAACCCGTTACCATCATAGTCCGCAAGGACAGTGGCATTAAATCAATATATGACCTTAACGGAAAATTATTTCATGCAGGTAATACAGGGTCTTCCACTGAACAGATGGTAACAGGTGCTTTTGAAGTTCTTGGGATTAAACCGCAATATTACAAAGGCGCGTGGAGTGATTCAGGCATGGCAATCATGGATAACCGCATTGTCGGACTTGCCAAAAATGCTTCCTCTGTGGATACTCCTGATGCATTGATCCTGGAAATACAGACAAAGATACCCATAACGGTCCTTGCCTTTTCAGAAGATAATATGAAAAAGATAAAAGCAAAGTATCCCTACTATCTTGATTTGCACCTTCAACCAAATATCTACAAAGGTCAGACCTCAGAGGTGTATTGTATCGGACAAGCAACGGGGACTATCACAACGAAAGATGTGATGTCTAATGAAGTTGCGTATAAAGTGATTAAGGCAATAGTGGAAGGCATCGAGGACCAAGCGGCGGCTTTTCCAGCCGTAAAGGGGAAAAACCTTTGTGAGATGACCCTACAAACGGCCCCTATTCCGCTTCATGCAGGAAGCGTAAAATATCTCAAGGAGAAAGGGTACAAGGTTCCGGCTAAATTAATTCCACCGGAATACAAAGATTAAATAAAGTAGGATCAGACATATGGAAAAATCTAACCAGATTGATTACCTCAAAGACCAAAGTGTGGAGCATGAAAGGGTTCCAAGGAGACTGACCGGAATACCAGCGAAAATTGTTACATTCACTGCAATTGCCTTTTCATTCTTTCACCTGTATACCAGTGGTTTTGGTTTATTGCCGAACATACAGCAGAGGGCTTTTCATCTTGGGTTTGTTGTTGTTCTGGCTGTCCTTCTTTTCCCTACACGTAAAGGGAAAATAGATCAACCGGTTCGAATAATAGACTGGGCAATAATGTCTTTGGGGGTAATTTTAACACTCTACACAGTCCTGAGTTATGACAGGATAAGTATGGGTGTTGACTCGGTAATAACGTGGGACCTGATATGTGGTGCACTGTACATACTGATTATTCTGGAGGTTTCAAGAAGGTCCTTGGGATTGGTTTTTCCGATCATGACGTGTCTTTTTTTGTTATATGCTTATTTCGGGTCGTATGTCCCAGGTCAATGGGGACATAGAGGGTTCGGCGTTGCGCACCTGCTTGAGGAATTATACATGACAACAACGGGCATCTGGGGTGTTGTTGTCCATATCTCTGCTACAATAATCGCAATTTTTGTTGTCTTCGGGGCCTTTCTTATGTCAACGGGTGCAGGAGATACGGTAGTTAATCTTGCTCTCAGAACAACAGGAAGAATGCAGGGGGGACCCGCAAAGGTTGCGATAGTTGCGAGCGGTCTGTTTGGGATGGTCAATGGTAACGGGCCTGCAAATGTTGCAGCTACAGGTGTTTTTACTATACCGCTGATGAAACGGCTCGGATATAGAAAAGAATTTGCCGGTGCTGTCGAGGCCACCGCATCCTCTGGTGGACAGCTCATGCCGCCTATTATGGGTGCGAGCGCCTTTATCATGTCAGAGTTGGTTGGGATACCATATATCAAGATTGCCATAATCGGCATTATCCCGGCACTGTTATATTTTCTGGGTGTCTGGATGGGTGTTCATTTTGAGACCAAAAGAACCGGCGACATTAAAACATTTGATGAGAATCTGCCAAGTTATCGGCAGATACTGGCTTTCTCAAAAAGCCTGCCGCTTTTCATACCCATCATTATCCTTGTTTATCTCCTGATAGAAGGATATACGCCCTCGATAGCAGCATTCTGGTCAACAATCGCAACCACAACCCTCTATGCAGCTTTTCACATTCGTTCCGCAGCAGACATCAAAAAGGTATGGAGCATATGTGTTGAGGCCATGGGAGCTGCCGGAAAGGGCATTGTGGCTATTGGTGCTGTTTCTGCCGCTGCACAGATTGTCGTTGCCATTATTGATATAACCGGGTTTGGCGTAAAGCTATCTGAAATGGTAATGCGACTGGGACAACATACACTTTTGAGCGCTCTATTTTTTACTATGATTGTTACAATAATACTTGGTATGGGTTTGCCTACAGTAGCTGCGTATGTCATAGCCGCTGCGGTAACAGCTCCAATCCTCGTTGGTCTTGGTATCCCACCTTTATCCGCTCATATGTTTGTATTTTATTATACAGTTTACTCGGCGCTTACTCCGCCGGTCTGTACTTCTGTATACGTTGGGGCAGGTATTGCTGGGGCTAACTGGCTTAAAACAGCTTCTATCGCCATGCGTCTTGGTATAGGAGGCTTGGTTGTCCCTTTTGCCTTTATTTATGGCCCGGGTCTTCTCTTGGGCGGGAAATTGCATGAGATTGTTCTTAATGTTGCTACCGCAACAATCGGGATCATCTGCCTGGCGGCCGCCGGAATCGGATATTTTTATTCAAAAATGAATGTAATACAAAGGATAATACTATTTTGTGCGGGGCTGTCTCTTGTCGACCCAAATATCTATACCGATGTTGCCGGATCTCTCGTAGCCTTAGGTATATACCTCTATCAGAGATTCAGAGCAAGAAAGAGCGAACGATTCGGCTACCAGAGTCCCTGAAAAATGGGATGAACGAGCAATACAAATGGATTATTGTTCTCTTGCTCTGGCTTGGGCATGTTGCGTTTCATTTAAGTTATACCGGCATAGGGGCCTTAGCCCCATTTATTAAGTCTAATTTCAGCCTGACATCTACCCAGGTAGGGTTTCTGGCCAGTACGGTTTCTATTGGTTCAATCCTGACTCAGATTCCCACGGGTTTCCTTTCTGATGTGATAGGTTTGAAAACTATCTTTTTCGTGGGCGTGTTCTCAATCGGTCTTTCGGTTTTAGCGGCTTCTTTGTCAAATAGTTATTTTATCTTGATTATCACCCTTTTGTGTCTGGGTCTTGGTGGTGGTTTTACCCAATCACCTTCGAGTAAAGCAGTTATGTACTGGTTCCCCCTGAAAGGAAGGGCAACAGCTATGGGCGTAAAGCAAACCGGAGTGAACGCGGGAGGGATGCTGGCGTGTTTTCTCCTGCCACCGATTGCAACATATTACTCTTGGCGCTGTGCATATGTTGTATCGGGCCTTTTATGTCTGATCATCGCCGGATTCATATTCTTCTTATACAGAGAACATCCATCTTTTCATCCCGTAAAAATAGCGGATTCAAAATCTATTTTCAGAAATACCTTCAAGATATTCTCTTCTAAAGACATGATTCTCATTACGCTTATAGGAATCTTCTTCATGGTAAGCCAGCATTCCTTTATCACCCATGCAATCCTATACTTTACAAAGAAACTGAACTATACTGTTGGTTTCGCAGGAGTTATCGCTGCCCTGAGTCTTGGTTCGGGGGCAATGGCGCGAATTGGATGGGGAATATTCAGTGACTACCTGATGAAAGGGAGAAGAAAATCAATACTCATCTTCCTGAGTATCATGGGCATCGCGTCAACTGGAGCGATAGGTCTCCTTGACCCCTCATATCCAATCTGGCTTGTACTGCTCTCAATCATCTTGTTTGGCTTCTCTTGCATAGGATGGAATGCGGTATGGCTAACAACCATCGGGGAGCTTTCCGGAAAAGAACTGGTGGGAATGGCAACGGGTATATGTGTAACCGCTTCGTATACGGGTATGATGCTGGGCCCCTTGGTCTTTGGTTATATCGTTGATTCGACAGGGTCCTATACATCTGCATGGATGTTCCTGGTTATGTGCTCGGGGATTGTCCTTCTTATGAGTATATTGCTTGGTAAACAGGATGTGGAAGGAAACCCGCTGAATCCATAATGATTACACACTGGATGCCCGAGAGGGGCAGTATTTACCGTGAAGGTTATAATGTTTATAGATTATAACAATATTTCTTCTAGGAGTGATAGTGTTTCCATGTGGTCCTTGCCTACAAAATACATATAGCCCAGCCATAATCCCGCCGGTTCGTCTTGTAGTTCTGAAAGGGCTTGAAGGCTCTCTTAGCCGCCATGAACCGTCATGTGATTCGCGACTTCGGGACCTGACCCTTATGTTTTCTTATGCTCGTACTTACTGAGGACAGGGTGTCCAACCGCAGGCGCAATTCTTTTTATCAATATTAACAGTAGGAAAACAGGCACTGCAAACGTTTTCGCCGCACTCTTTCGGGAATTGTTCTTTACATTTCCTGTCCCACTCACACTGCAGATCATGAGAATACTTCTGGTCATGACAGTGCCACGGGGTGCACCCTTCTAAAAATTTGTAACACGTAGGCACACTAAGATGTCCGACATACTTCATATCCGGCTTGGTACAGCAATCAACCCAATCGGGACAGTCGGCATGGACCATTAAAGAAGGGCAAAAAGCCATTATACTTAAAGCAATAAACATCATAGCCGATCGAAGCATCTTTCGTTCACCCCTTTTTTATCAAAAATAGCCCTCGCAGTAATAATTGCCGCCCTTTCCTGATTTGTCATTCTTTCCATTCCTGCGGTGACCGATATCGTATATGTGCGAAATAGCTTTTCACTTCGCCAGGATACCGTACTGCCCGATGGCCTCAACAAGTCCGTGGAATATGAGCCCCATACCCATAGTGGAGACAAAAAACCCTACGATACGCGTCGCAGCATCTATCCCCAGCGGACCAATCCGGCCGAGAATCTTCTTTGCGTAGACCAGGAACAGGTATGTAACGAACATTGTCGCCACAATTGCTGCAAAGATGGCAAGCAAAGAGGCAACACCGGACCCTGACAGTTTGACCATTGTTGACATGCCGATGACCGTGGCCAGACCACCGGGGCCAAACATGAGGGGCATGGCAAGAGGAACGAAGGCTATATCTCCACCCTGTTTTGAGTTGACACCGCCCTCATCAGATCCTGCTCCGCCCGATGATGGAAGGAAAAGACTGAATCCGATGCGCATGAGTATGATGCCCCCGACGATGCGGACCATGCTGAGCGGCACCCCGAATATCTTCAACACAAGCCTGCCGAAGACTAAAAAGAAAAGCATCATGACGACCGCATAGAGACAGGACCGGAGGGCAACACGACGGTGTGCCTGCTGGTCTTGACCATTCAATAGTTTGAGATAGACGGGCAGAGCCTCCAGAGGATTGGTGACTGCCAGGAGTGTCGTGAAGGTCCCGATAAACAGTGTCAGTTCCAGACCCATTGTGTTTCTCCTATACAGATGGTAATCAATCGACCATGATCATTTCATGGTTTTGACGGTATCGTTGACGCTCCGCCTTCACTTCCGGTCTGGCCGGTCGGTTGGATGGAGTCGTCAAGGGTCAGTACATAGATGCCAATTGCCGCAAGCATCAGGGCAATGACCAGCCACGTCCGCCAGTCCTTGTGCAGCCTCTTCTTGTTTCGGGTTTCATTCTTCATATCTATATACCACCTCTCTCAAAATGGTCCGGTCGATCCTGCCTTTCAACTGCGATATGAATAACACAAGAAAAGTAAACTATCAATACGGAACAATAATCTTAATGGTTAATCCGAGACCGGACGAGCGCCTTTAAGGCAGGCAGCTAAGCAGCATTCGGGCCGATAATCATTTATCCGACGTCCCTGAAACTCAACGTGAATGAATTGTTCTCTGTATCATATTTCAGGCAGGAGTTTTTCTTCCAGTTCGCATTGTCCTCACCGGGAAAATCGCTCCGCAGAAAGCTGCCCCTGCTCTCTTTCCTTCCGAGGCTTGCCGCCAGGATCGCCTGCACGGTAAAGGCGGCACTATCCAGGTCGAGCTTCAGCCTTCTTTCCCGGGTGGTCTGCGGCAATATTTCCCCCAGCCTTCCCCGCATCACGGCAATCTTTTCAAGTCCCTCTTTCAGACCGGCTTCAGACCTCACGACGCCGGCATGGCTCCAGGCGATCTCCCTTATCTCCTTACGGAGGGCACGCAGATCACCTCTGCCGGCGGGTATATCGCTCCGCGCAGTGTCCGACTCCTTCATGGGAGGCACGTCATTCCCCACAGCATATTTTGCCGCGTTCCTGCCGGCGATAGTCCCGAAGACCACACATTCCATTAACGCATTGCCTCCGCGCCTGTTGGCGCCATGAAGTCCGGATACAACTTCACCGCAGGCAAAAAGGCCCGGCAGATCCGTTTCCCCTTTTTCGTCTGTCCTCACGCCTCCCATGAAAAAGTGGGCAGCCGGAGAAACAGCGACAGGCTTCGCTGAGAAATCATGCTTCATCTTAGCGAGAAGGCTTAAGGGATGCTCCTTCCACAGATGAGGCGGAACTTTTCTGAAGTCCATCCAGACGGGTCCCGACTGCAGTTCACGGAAAAGGACAGCGGAAAATTCATCCCTTTTTTTCAAGACAGCATCATTTATATTTCCGAGGTTATATTTCCCGACGACGTTCTCTCCCGCACCGTTAGTCAGCTCTGTTTCACTGTTGTATGGCGGAAAGACGATCGTGGAAGGCAGGTGAGGGTCGGAAAAGACAAGCGGATAATACTGGACAAACTCCATGTCCCACAGGGCAAGCCCTGCCTGTGCGGCAAGCAGGTATCCCTGCCCCATGATATCCTTCTGGTTGTCATTTTTCAGATAGATTGCCCCTGCGCCGCCTGTAGCAAGGATTACTGCGTCAGCGGAGATCCTTGTCTCTTTCCCTGTTTTATCAAAACCTCTTATGCCGCTTGCATGGGCTTTGTCCTTTACGATCTCCGTCACATAAAACCCTGTTACGCTCTGAACGTTGTCAAGGGCTTCCACAGCCTCCCGAATCCTTTTAACAAGGGTCACACCGGGGATGACCTCCGGATCGGGCGATTTTATGGAATACGTACTTACCCCTTCCACAAGATGAAGTCCGATGGAGCGGAGAAAGGAAATGGCGTTTCGTGCTTCTGCCGCGGTAATCTCTACCATAGGCCCCCTGTTAATCCCTCTCCCTATATCAATTGTGTCGGCAATATATTCCTTCTCGCCGTATGAACCGGTAGGGCCCGCAATGACACCGTTCGCCATGGC